>DASTGV010000404.1:0-12898 GCA_035718765.1 Nocardioidaceae bacterium | reverse complement strand
GTGTCTCACCCGACCCGGGCCGCCCGCACCACCATCACGTCGGGCAGGCCGCGGACCAGCTCGTGCCAGGACGCCCCGTCGTCGAAGGAGCCCCACACGCTGCCGTCGCGCGCCCCGAGGTAGAGCCCGGTCTCCTCGTGGTCGTCGACCGACATCCCGTCGCGCATCACGCCGACGAAGAAGCCGTCGGGCAGGCCGTCGCGCGGCCCGCCGCCGAGGGCCTCCCAGGTCTCACCGGCGTCGCGGGACCGCCAGACCCGGGCCGCGCCCTTGGGCGGGTAGCGGCCGCCGGCCCCCTGGAGCGGGAAGACGTAGACGGTGTCGGGATCGCGGGGGTCGACCACGATCGGGAAGCCGAAGTCGGACGGCAGCCCGTCGGCGATGTAGGTCCACGAACCGCCCTCGTCGTCGGAGCGGTAGACGCCGCCGTGGTTCTGGGCGAACAGCCGCTCGGGCCGCGACGGGTGCCGCGCCACCTTGTGCACGCACTGGCCGAACGCGGGGTACTGCTGACCCTCGGGGAGGAACTCCGCCCGGATGCCCTGGTTGCGCGGCGACCACGAACCGCCCCCGTCGGTGGTCTGGTAGACGCCGCCCGTGGAGATCGCCGCCGTCAGCGAGCGCGGGTCGCTCGGGTGCGGCAGCAGCGTGTGGAAGGCCTGGCCGCCGAAGCCCGCGCCCCACTCCGGACGCTGCGGGTGGTCCCACAGGGCCCGCTCGAGCGTGAAGGTGTGCCCCCGGTCGTCCGAGCGCCACACCGCCCCGGGCTCGGTCCCCGCCCACACCACGTCGTCGTCGATCCCCGGCTGGAGCTGCCAGACCCGCTCCACCGACGCGCCGGTGTCGACCGGGAACCGGATGCCCCCGTCGGGGCCGTGCTCCCAGCTGCCGCCGAGGTCGTCGGAGTACCCCACCTGCGGGCCGAGCCAGCTCGACGCGGCTCCGGCCAGCAGCCGGGTCCGGCCGCCGCGGGAGTCGACCAGGCAGGAGTACACCTCCTGCATGTCGAAGTGCGGACCGTCCCACTGCCAGGTCTCACGCCGCTCGTCGGAGCGCCCGATCCAGAGCCCCTTGCGCGTGCCCACCATGGCCACCGTCTCCGTCGCCATACCCACCTCCTGAGTCGTCATCGGACTGTAGACCCGGGCGGGGACAGAAAGTCATCGATCGCCAGGACAAAAGCTGCGCTAGTACTCCCCCGTCATCACGTTGGCGAGCGGCTCCCCCGCGGCGAACCGGACCAGCTGCTCGCGGACCAGCCGGTACGCCCGCGGCCACATCGCGGGCGTGGCGCCGCCGACGTGCGGGGTGATGAGCACGTTCGGCGCCGACCAGAGCGGGTGCCCCGCGGGCAGCGGCT
Organism: Nocardioidaceae bacterium; assembly: GCA_035718765.1. GTDB lineage: Bacteria > Actinomycetota > Actinomycetes > Propionibacteriales > Nocardioidaceae > Nocardioides_B. Next base: position 11,538 of record DASTGV010000404.1, on the reverse strand, counting down.
CCGGGTCGGTCACGTCCAGCGCCGCGCGGACGTGCCCGGACCGCAGCGCGTCGAGCAGGTCGTCGGTCACCACGACCGGCCCCCGGGCCACGTTCACCAGCAGCGCGCCCTTGCGCATCCGCGACAGGAACCCGGCGTCGACCAGGCCCCGCGTCTCCGAGGTCCCGGGCACGATCAGCACCACCACGTCGGCCCGCGGCAGCAGGTCCGGCAGGTCGCCCATCGCGTGGACGCCGTCGCGGGCGGTCCGGGCCACCCGGAGCACGTCCACCTCGAACGGCACCAGCCTCCGCTCGACGTCCTGCCCGATGTCGCCGTACCCCACGATCAGCACGGTCTTGTCCGCCAGCGAGGCGCGCCAGCCCTGGTGCCACTGCTCGGCGTCCTGGTCGCGCACGAACCCCGGGACGCCGCGCAGCGAGGCGAGGGTGAGGGTGAGCGCCAGCTCGGCGGTGGACGCGTTGTGGATGCCGCGGCCGTTGCAGAGCAGCACCCCGTCGGGCACCTCGCCACGGATGTGGTCGACGCCGGCGGTCAGCGTCTGCACGACCTTCAGCCGCGGCATCCGGGCCAGCACCGCGCCGTGCCCCGGTCCGAGGTTGTACGCCGGGACGTAGAACTCGACCTCGTCCGCGGAGTCGGGCACGTCGTCCGGTGTCGGCACGACCGTCTCGTAGCGCAGCTCGTCGGGGACCTCCCCCAGCTCCCCCACGTCGAACGGCAGCCACACCAGCGGTCGCGCATCAGCCATGCGGACAACCTAACCAGCCGCGCACCGGCCGCCGGGAACCGCGTTCACCTGAATGTCACGCATCGTTGACGGACGGGAAGCACCGCGGCCCTAGCGTTGCGTACGGCAACCGGCCACCCAGCCTCCCGGGGGAGTCGACATGACGCTTCAGCAGATCCAGCGCACGCCGTGGCGTCTCGTCAGCGCGGCTGCCCAGTGGCACGTCACCAGCCAGCAGCAGTCGCGGCGCAACGCGCTGGTCGCCAGCACCGCGCTGACCGAGCGGCGACGTGAGCTGCTCGACGTCGAGGAGTTCCTCGCCGATCACGCCCGGCGGACCCGGGCACGGGCCGAGAGCGCCTGACCTGACCCACGTCCGCCCGCGGCTCGGGCACACTGTGCGACATGGCCGCACCCCGCCGCGTCGTGCCGCTGCCCGTCCCGGGCGGGCACGAGTCGCTCCGCTTCTACGACGTCAAGAGCGCCGACGGCACGCGGCTGCGCGCGTGGACCAACGACGCCGACGGCCCGACCGTGCTGCTCTGCAACGGCCTGGGCACGAACCCGTACGCCTGGCCGGCGCTCCTGCGCTCCGACTGCGGCGTGCGGGTGATCTCGTGGAACCACCGGGGCGTGGGCGGGTCCGAGCGCCCGGCCGACAGGTCGCGGGTCGACGTGACCGCGGGCGTCGAGGACGCGATCGCCGTGCTCGACGACGCCGAGGTGGAGTCCTGCCCGGTCCTGGGCTGGTCGATCGGCGTCAACACCGCCTTCGAGCTCGCCGTCGAGCACGGCGAGCGGGTGACTGGCCTGTTCGCGCTGGCCGGCGTCCCCGGCGGCACCTTCGCCTCGATGGGAGCGCCGCTGCAGATCCCGCGCTGGGCCCGGCGACCGCTGAGCATCGGGGTGGCGAGGACGCTGGAGCACACCGGCTGGGTGCTGAGCCCGGTGACCACCCGGCTGCCGGTGGGTCCGCTGGTCGCGAACCTGCTGCGCCACAGCGGGTTCATGATGCCGAACGCCGAGACGGAGGTCGTCGAGCGCGCGACCCGGGAGTTCCTCACCACGCCGGTGCAGTGGTACATGCACCTGGCCCGCGCCGCCGCCCGTCACGACCGGGTCCGGCTGAGCAAGATCCGGGTGCCGAGCGTGTTCGTGGCCGGCACCTACGACATCCTGGCCAGCGCCGAGGACATGCGCACGGCCAGCGAGCGGATCCCCGGGGCGCAGTACGTCGAGCTGCGCGGCTCGCACTTCCTGCAGATGGAGCGGCCCGCGGAGGTGCACCGGCAGCTGCTCGCGTTCCTCGAGGCGCTCGAGGCACTGGGGGACTGACCGTACCGTTGCCAGCGTGAGACCGGCCCTGCTCGCGCCCGCACTCCTGGCCGTGGTCCTGACCGCCTGCTCCTCCGGCGAGAGGGGCGCGCCGCAGCCGAGCACGACGATCGCCCAGCCCGAAGGCTCTGCGCGGCAGTCCGCGGGCCCGGGCACCCCGCACGTGGTGCGGACGCTGGCCACCGGCCTCCGGGCGCCGTGGGGCGTCACGTTCCTCCCCGACGGCAGCGCGCTGGTCGGCGAGCGTGACACCACCCGGGTGCTCTCGGTCGGCCACGGGAAGGTGCGTCCGGTCGGCACGGTCGCCGGGGTGCGCCCCCAGGGCGAGGCCGGCCTTCTCGGTCTCGCCGCCTCCCCGCACTTCGCGCGCGACCGGCTGGTCTTCGCCTACCTCAGCACCGCGCAGGACAACCGCGTCGTGACCATGCGGTACGACGGGCGGCGGCTCGGACCGCCCAGGCCGGTGCTCACCGGCATCCCGAACGGCTTCGTCCACGACGGCGGCCGGCTGCTGTTCGCCCCGGACGGCAACCTGTTCGTCTCCACCGGCGAGACCGGACAGGGCGGGCTGGCGCAGGACCGCGGCTCCCTGGGCGGCAAGATCCTCCGCATCACGCCGCAGGGAAGGCCCGCGCCGGGCAACCCGTGGCCGGGGTCGCGGGTGTGGACGCTGGGCCACCGCAACGTCCAGGGCCTCGCGTTCGACGGCGCCGGACGGCTGTGGGCGACCGAGTTCGGCGCGAACACCTGGGACGAGCTGAACCGCATCGAGAAGGGCCGCAACTACGGGTGGCCGCTGGAGGAGGGACGGGGCGACGACCCGGCGTACCGCAACCCGTACGTGCAGTGGCGCACCGACGACGCCTCCCCCTCCGGGCTGGCCTACCTCGACGGCTCGCTGTGGGCGGGCGCCCTGCGCGGCGGCCGGCTCTGGCAGATCCCGGTGCGGCCGGACGGCACGACCGGCCGGCCCCGCGACTTCTTCGTCGGCGAGTACGGCCGGCTGCGCACCGTGGTGGCCGCGCCGGACGGGAACCTCTGGGTCACCACGAGCAACCGCGACGGCCGCGGTGACCCGGCGCCCCAGGACGACCGGATCCTGGTCGTGTCACCCCGCTAGCCCGTCAGGACAGCTTGGCCAGCACCAGCTCGCGCACCCGGCCCGCGTCGGCCTGGCCGCGCATCTCCTTCATCACCGCACCGATCAGCGCGCCCGCGGCCGCGACCTTGCCGTCGCGGATCTTCGCGGCGACGTCGGGGTTGGCCTCGATCGCGCGGTCCACGGCGGCCGCCAGCGCACCCTCGTCGGAGACGACCGCGAGCCCGCGCTTCTCGACCACCGCGTCGGGCGTCCCCTCGCCGGCCAGGACGCCGTCGAAGACCTGCCGCGCGAGCTTGTCGTTGACCTTGCCCTCGTCGACGAGCGCCTGGACCCGGGCCACCTCCGCGGGGGTGACGGACAGCTCGGCGAGGTCCACGCCCTGCTCGTTGGCGCGGCGGGCCATCTCCGAGAGCCACCACTTGCGGGCCGCCGCCGGGGACGCGCCCGCGGCGATCGTCTCCTCGACCAGGCCGAGCGCTCCGGCGCCGACGGTGTCGCGCATCTCGAGGTCGCTGAAGCCCCACTCCTGCTGGAGCCGGGCGCGGCGCTCGCGCGGCGGCTCGGGCAGCGCGGCGCGCAGCCGCTCCACCCACTCCCGCTCCGGCGCGATCGGGACGAGGTCCGGCTCGGGGAAGTACCGGTAGTCCTCCGCGTCGGACTTCTCCCGCCCGGAGGTGGTGATGCCGGTGTCCTCGTGCCAGTGCCGGGTCTCCTGCACCACCTTCGAACCCGAGGACAGGACCGCCGCCTGGCGGCCGATCTCGTAGCGGACCGCCCGCTCGACCGAGCGCAGCGAGTTGACGTTCTTGGTCTCGGTGCGGGTGCCGAGGACCTCGGAGCCGGCCGGCGCCAGCGAGAGGTTCACGTCGCAGCGCAGCGAGCCCTGCTCCATCCGGACGTCGGAGACACCGAGCCCGAGCAGCAGGTCGCGCAGCTGGGCAACGTACGCTCGGGCCACCGCCGGCGCCTGCTCGCGGGTGCCGCGGACCGGCTTGGTGACGATCTCGATCAGCGGGATGCCGGCGCGGTTGTAGTCGACCAGCGAGTAGTCGGCGCCGTGGATCCGGCCGGTGGCGCCGCCGACGTGCAGCGACTTGCCGGTGTCCTCCTCCATGTGCGCGCGCTCGATCTCGACCCGCACCGTCTCACCGTCCACCTCGACGTCCAGCCACCCGTCGTACGCGATGGGCTCGTCGTACTGCGAGGTCTGGAAGTTCTTCGGCATGTCCGGGTAGAAGTAGTTCTTCCGCGCGAAGCGGCACCACGACGCGATCGAGCAGTTCAGCGCCAGCCCGATCCGGATCGCCGACTCCACCGCGGTCGCGTTCACGACCGGCATCGCCCCCGGCAGCCCGAGGCAGACCGGGCACACCTGGGTGTTCGGCTCGGCGCCGAAGACGGTGGCGCACGAGCAGAACATCTTGGAGGCGGTGTTCAGCTCGACGTGCACCTCGAGGCCGAGGGTCGGGTCGAACCTCGCGAGCGCCTCCTCGAAGGACAGCACCTCGGGGGTCGTCGTGGTCGTCATGCGGAGGCTCCTTCGAGGGCGGGGGCCCGGTCGAGCAGCGGCCCGCCCCAGCGGTCGGTGAGCAGCGTCTCGAGCGCGGCGCCCACCCGGTAGACGCGGTCGTCGGCCAGCGCGGGGGCGAGCACCTGGACGCCGGTGGGCAGGCCGTCCTCGTCGGCCAGGCCGGAGGGGACCGAGATGCCGGGCACGCCGGCGAGGTTCGCCGGGATGGTGGCCAGGTCGTTGAGGTACATCGCGACCGGGTCGTCGAGCTTCTCGCCCAGCCTGAACGCGGTCGTCGGCGCGGTCGGCGAGAGCAGCACGTCGGCCTGCTCGAACGCCGCCGCGAAGTCCCGGGCGATCAGCGTGCGGACCTTCTGGGCCTGCCCGTAGTAGGCGTCGTAGTAGCCGCTGGACAGCGCGTAGGTGCCGAGGATGATCCGGCGCTTCACCTCGTCGCCGAAGCCGCGGTCGCGGGTCGCCCGCATCACCTCCTCGGCGCTCGGCGCCTCCACGCCCTCCGGCAGCACCCGCAGGCCGTAGCGCATCGCGTCGAACTTCGCGAGGTTGGAGGACGCCTCCGCAGGGAGGATCAGGTAGTAGGTCGCCAGCGCGTGCACGAACGTCGGGCAGGACACCTCGACGACCTCGGCGCCGGCGTCGACGAGCAGCTGCACGGACTCGTCGAACCGCTGCTGCACGCCGGCCTGGTAGCCCTCACCGGTCAGCTCCTTGACCACGCCCACGCGCAGCCCCTTCACGTCGCCGGTCGCACCCTGGCGGGCGGCCGCGACGAGGGCGGGCAGCGGCTGGTCGATGGACGTCGAGTCCAGCGGGTCGTGGCCGCCGATCACCTCGTGGAGCAGGGCCGCGTCCAGAACGGTGCGAGTCACCGGCCCGGCCTGGTCGAGGGAGTTGGCCAGCGCCACCAGGCCGTAGCGGGAGACCCCGCCGTAGGTCGGCTTCACGCCCACGGTGCCGGTCACGGCACCCGGCTGGCGGATGGAGCCGCCGGTGTCGGTGCCGATCGCGAGCGGCGCCTCGAACGCCGCGACCGCGGCCGCGGAGCCGCCGCCGGACCCGCCGGGGATCCGGTCCAGGTCCCACGGGTTGTGGGTCGGCCCGTAGGCGGAGTGCTCGGTCGAGCTGCCCATGGCGAACTCGTCCATGTTGGTCTTGCCGAGGATCGGCAGGCCGGCGGCACGCAGGCGGGCGACCACCGTCGCGTCGTACGGCGGCACCCAGCCCTCCAGGATCCGGGAGCCGCAGGTGGTGGGCAGGCCCTCGGTGGCCAGCACGTCCTTGACCGCGATCGGCACCCCGTCGAGCGCGGAGGCGGCGGCACCGGAGGCCCGCCGCGCGTCGGCGGCCCGGGCGGCGGCCAGCGCGCCCTCGGCGTCGACGTGCAGGAAGGCGTGCACGGCGGAGTCGACCTCGGCGATCCGGTCCAGCGACGCCTGGGTCAGCTCCACGCTGGTGGTCTCGCCGGCGACGAGGGCGTCGGCCAGTTCCGCGGCCGTGCGGCGGATGAGGTCGCTCATGCCTCCTCCCCCAGGATCCGCGGCACCATGAAGCGCTGCTGGTCGACGGCGGGCGCGCCCGCCAGGGCCTGCTCGGCGGTGAGCCCGGGACGGACCACGTCCTCGCGGAACACGTTGGTGAGCGGCAGCGCGTGCGACGTCGGGGGCACGTCGTCGGCGGCCACCTCGCTGATCGAGGCGATGGACTCCAAGATGACGGAGAGCTGGGGCGCGAGGTGGTCCAGCTCCTCCTCCGACAGGTCGATGCGCGCCAGGTCGGCGAGGTGCGACACCTCGTCGCGGCTGATGTCAGGCATGCTCGCCATCCTAGGGAACGCGGGGACCGGGTTTACCCACGCGTCCCCCGGGGTGAACCACCTCCGCGTTAGAGTCGGGGGACCTATGGACGTACACCAGGTGGACGAGCACGCCCAGATGCCCGGGCAGGGGCTGCTGACCCCGGCCGAGGGCAGCCCTGTCCGCGAGCGTCTCCAGCAGGCCTCCGACCGCGCGGCCTACCTCTCCCGCGTGGCGCGTGGTCTCTCCGGCGCGCTGCACACCGACCGGGCGGTCGAGCTGGTCCTGGAGATGCTGGTCGGCCCGGTCGTCGACTGGGCCCAGGTCACCCTCACCGACCGCCGGAAGCTGACGTTCCGGGCCCGCACGCTGGAGGGCCGGGTCACCACCGCGGAGCGGCCGGCCGGCGCCCTCGACCCGGGGTCGAGCCTCGGCCGCACCCTGACGACCGGCCTCACCGACCTGTTGATGGTCCCCGACGGCGACGACGCCGACAGCAGCGCGCTGGCCTCCGCGGTCCCCGCCGAGGAGCTGCGCGACTCGCTGATCAGCATCCGGCCGATGGACATGCTGACGATCGCCCTGACCGCCCGCGGGACGACGTACGGCGCGCTCACCATCGCCCAGCGCGCCGGGGTCGGGTTCGACGAGGACGCCGTCGCGTTCCTCGAGGACTTCGCGCACCGGGTCGCGGTCACCCTCGACACCACCCGGGCGCTGGCCGAGTCGCGCCGGGTGGCGGCGGTGCTGTCCCGCGACCTCACGCCCCCGCGGCTGCCGGAGCTGGCCGGGGTGGAGTTCGCGACGTACTACCGGGTCGCGTTCGAGCAGGAGGCCCTCGGCGGCGACTTCTACGACGTGCACGGTGGCGACGACGAGTGGACCGCGGTGATGGGCGACGTCTGCGGCAAGGGCGTCGAGGCCGCCGTGCTGACCGGCCGGGTCCGGCAGGCGGTGCGCACCGGCGCCCTGGTCGACCGCGACCCCGCGCAGGTGCTCCGGCTGGCCAACCGGGTGCTGGTCGCGGACTCCGACGAGACGTTCGTGACCGCCGTGTGCGCCCGGGGCCGCAGGGTCGGCGACGTGCTGCACCTCGACATCGCCGCCGCCGGGCACCCCGAGCCCCTCGTCGTACGGCGCGACGGGTCGGTCGAGCAGGTGCCGGCGTCCGGGACCGTCCTGGGGCTGCTGGAGGACACCGCCTACACGTCCGTGCACCTCGAGCTCGCCGAGGGCGAGACCTGCCTGTTCTACACCGACGGCGTCCCCGAGGCGCCGGGCCGCCACGCCCGCTTCGGCGACGACCGGATGCGCGAGGTGCTCGAGGCGACCGGTGCCTGCCACGCCAGCGCCCAGGTCGAGAGCGTCGCGGTCGCGCTGTCCGCGCACCTGCGCGACCGGGCCCACGACGACATCGCGATCCTCGCCATCCAGGCGAGCCCCCGGTGACCGTCGACGTCGCCTGGGACGCGGAGGTCGAGACCTACCTCGGCGCGCTCGGCCGGGGCGACCGGGCCTCCGCCCTCGGCCAGGTGCGTGGCCTGCGCACGGAGGGGCACGACGTCCTCACCCTGATCAGCCACCTCCTCGCCCCGGCGCAGCTCCGGGTCGGCGAGCTGTGGGTCTCCGACACCTGGAGCGTCGCCCAGGAGCACGCCGCGACCGCGATCAGCGAGGCGGTGCTGACCACGCTGGCGGTCGAGCGCGAGCTGTCGTCCCGGCCCCGCCCGGACGCGCCGTCCGTGGTCGTGTCCTGCGTGGAGCAGGAGTGGCACGCGCTGCCGGCGCTGATGGTCACCGAGCACCTGCGGGCCCAGGGCTACGCCGTCAGCTACCTGGGGGCGAACGCGTCCGCCCAGGGCCTGGTCCGGCACGTCCACGAGGTCGGCCCGCGCGCGGTGCTGCTCAGCTCCTCCCTGTCCACGTTCCTGCCCCTGGCCCGCCGCCAGGTCGAAGCGGTCCGAGAGACCGGCACGCCCGTCGTGGTCGGCGGCTCGGCCTTCGACCCCGCGGGGCGCCGGGCCCGGGCCATCGGCGCCACCGCGTTCGCGACGAACGCGAGCGGGGTGGCCGCGCTGGTCGAGTCGCTGCCGACCGCCGTACCCCCGGCCCCGCCGCTCACCCACCCCGGTGCCGACGAGGCCTTCGTGGTGTTCGGTGACCGCGAGGCCCTGGCCGACGAGGTGGCCCGGGCGGTCCTCGCCGAGGTCTCCCCGCACGCCCCCGGCTGGGTGCGGGTGCTGGAGGACCAGCTGCCGCACCTCGTCGGGAGCGTCGCCGGCGCCCTGGTCACCGACGACCCCTCCGTCGTGCGGCACGCCCTGGCCTGGGCCGAGGTCGTGCTGGCCAACCGGCAGGCACCGGCGGGCACCGGGGTCGCCCTGCGCCGGGCCCTCGCCGACGCGCTGCGCGAGCTGCCGGTCGCGTCCCGGCTGCTGGCGCCGGACCCGGCCGTCTAGGAACGTCAACCACCCGAGCTCGTCATTGACCCTGCCGGGGACACCGGAGTTGGGTCTTATCGCCGGGGGAACCCCCAGACCCGGGAGCCCGCATGACCGACACCGTCGCCGCCGAGCCTGGGCTCGGCGCCTCCTTCCAAGGCACCACGATCGCCCCCCAGCACCGCGACTACGACGCGGCGCGGGCCATCTACAACGGCAGCATCGACCGCCGGCCCGCGCTCATCGTGCGGCCGCACGGCGCCGCCGACGTGGCGGACGCGGTCCGCTACGCCAACGAGCAGGGACTGCGGCTGTCGGTGCGCTGCGGCGGGCACGGCATCGCCGGGACGTCGCTCGCCGAGGACGGCATGCTCCTCGACCTCTCGCCGCTCAAGGGCGTGCACGTGGACCGGGCCCGCGGGACCGCGGTGGCCCAGGGCGGCGCGCTGTGGGGCGAGTACGACCGGGACGCCGCCCTGCACGGTGTGGCCACCCCCGGTGGCCGGGTCACCACGACCGGCGTCGGCGGCTTCTGCCTCGGCGGCGGCTACGGCTGGCTGTCCACGCTGTACGGCCTGACCTGCGACAACCTGGTGGCCGCGGACGTGGTCACGGCCGACGGTCGGCTCGTGCACGCGAGCGAGGTCGAGAACCCGGACCTGCTGTGGGGCCTGCGTGGCGCCGGTGCGAACTTCGGCGTGGTCACGTCGTACGAGCTGCGGGTGCACGAGATCCCGCCGCTGATGCTGGGCGGCATGGTCGTGGTGCCGAACGACGACGAGGCGGCCGACATCGTCCGGGCCTACCGCGCGTACGTCGAGCAGGCCCCCGAGCAGCTGGTGTCCGCGCTGGCGACCATCCTGGCCCCGCCCGCGCCGTTCGTGCCGCCGGAGGCGGTCGGCGCCCCGATGCTCGTCATCATCGCCATGTGGGTCGGGGACCCCGCGGAGGCGGAGGACCCGCTGCGGCCGCTGCGGGCCCTGGGCGAGAAGGGCATGGACCTCATGGAGCCGATGCCCTACACGGCGTTCCAGGCGATGCTGGACGACTTCGCCCCGAAGGGCTGGTTCAACTACCACCGCGGTCTGCACCTGTCCGGTCTCGCCGACCAGATCATCGAGCCGTACCTGGAGGCCGGCCGCAACATCGGCTCGCCGATGACCCAGGGCATCGTGTTCCGCAACGGCGGAGCGATCTCCCGGGTCGGTGACGACGAGACGGCGGCCGGGAACCGGATGGCGCCGTACATGGGCCACCCGATCGCCTGCTGGGCCCGCCCCGAGGAGGGCGAGCACGAGATGGAGTGGGTGCGGCAGTTCTCGGCCGCGATGGCCCCGGCCACGACCGGCCGGACCTACCTGAACTTCGAGCCCGGGACCACGATCGCGGACGTGAAGTCCGGGTTCGGGGAGGAGAAGTACGAGCGGCTGGTCGCGCTCAAGGACACCTGGGACCCGACCAACGTGTTCCGCTCGAACCACAACATCCCGCCCAGCGGCTGGACGCCCGAGGCCCGCGTCCCGGGCCAGAGCCGGAGCTGACTACGCGCCCACCTGCGCGACGTCGCGCGCCTCGTCCGGGCCGTCGGACAGCAGCACCCGGAAGCCGTCCTCGTCGAGGACCGGGACCCCGAGCTGCACGGCCTTGTCGTACTTCGACCCGGGCGAGTCGCCGACGACCACGAAGTCGGTCTTCTTCGACACCGAGGAGGCCGCCTTCCCGCCGCGCGCGAGGATCGCCTCCTTGGCCTGGTCGCGGCTGAAGTCGACCAGCGACCCGGTCACGACGATGCTCAGGCCCTCGAGGGTGCGCGGGGTCGACGCGTCCCGCTCGTCCTCCATCCGCACCCCGGCCTCGCGCCACTTGCGGACGATGTCGCGGTGCCAGTCGACCCCGAACCACTCGACGACGGCCTCGGCGATGGTCGGGCCGACGCCCTCGGCGGCGGCGAGCTTGTCCAGGTCGGCCTCCTCGATGGCCTGCATCGAGCCGAACTCGGTGGCGAGCGCGCGGGCCGCGGTCGGGCCGACGTGCCGGATCGAGAGGCCCACGACCACCCGCCACAGGGGCCGGTCCTTGGCCGCGACGAGGTTGTCGAGCAGCCGCTGGCCGTTGGCCGACAGCACCGGCTGGTCGCCCTCGCCCTTCTTGGGGGCGCGGGTGAACAGCGGAGCCCGGAGCAGCTTGGCCTCGTCGAGGTCGAAGACGTCGCCCTCGTCCTCGATGACCCCGGCCTCCAGCAGCGCCCACGCCGCCTCCGAGCCGAGTCCCTCGATGTCGAAGGCTCCGCGGCCGGCCACGTGGAAGACCCGGTCGAGCAGCTGGGCCGGGCACTTCTGGTGGTTGGGGCAGCGCAGGTCCTTGTCGCCCTCCTTCTGCTGGACCAGCTCGGTGCCGCACGACGGGCAGGTCGTCGGCATCACCCACTCCGCCAGCCCCTCGGGCCGCAGCGGCAGCACCGGCCCGACGATCTCCGGGATCACGTCGCCGGCCTTGCGCAGGATGACCGTGTCGCCGGGCCGCACGTCCTTGCGCTTCACCTCGTGGGCGTTGTGCAGCGTCGCCCGCTCCACCGTCGAGCCGGCCACCCGGGTCGGCTCCATCAC
>DASTGV010000403.1:0-2423 GCA_035718765.1 Nocardioidaceae bacterium | reverse complement strand
TTCACGGTGCTCAAGCTGCTCGGCGCGGCGTACCTCGTCTACCTCGGCGTGCACGCGGTCCGGCACCGGCACGCGTTCACCGTCGCCGACCGCCGTACGACGGACGTGGTGCTGTCGCGCCGTCGGGCCGTGCGGCAGGGCTTCGTGGTGGGGGTCTCGAACCCGAAGGCGTTCATGATCTTCGCGGCCGTGCTGCCGCAGTTCGTCGACCGCGGCGAGGGGCACGTGCAGGTGCAGATGCTGCTGCTCGGGCTGCTGGCGTTCTGCATCGGGCTCGGCTCGGACAGCGTCTGGGCACTGCTCGCCGCGCGGCTGCGCACCTGGTTCGACGCGTCCCCGAGACGCGGCGAGGCGATGGGCGCGGTCGGCGGGATGTCGATGATCGGGCTGGGCATCGGGATCGCGGTGACCGGGCAGCCGCAGTGACGGCCCGCGCCGACCCGTCAGCTGCTGTGCGACGCGCCGGTGAGACCGCCCACCAGGTGACGGGTCGGCGTCACGCCTGCCGCGCGTAGGTGGCGGGCGGGGTGCCGACCACGGCGGTGAACGCGCGGGTCAGGTGCGCCTGGTCGGTGAACCCGAGCTCGGTCGCGAGCGCGGCCCAGTCGACGACGTCCCCGCCGTGCGCGGCGGCCGCCGCGTCGAGGATCCGGAAGCGGGCGACGACCCACTTCGGGCCGATGCCGACGTAGTCGGTGAACAGCCGCTGCAGCGAGCGCAGGCTCGTCGACGCCCGCTCGGCGAGCTGCTCGGCGCGGGTCAGGCTGCGGTCCTCCTCCGCCTGCGCGACCAGGGCCCGCACGTCGGCGACGACCGGGTCCGGGCGCGGGCCGGCGGCCAGGAGGTACTCCTCCAGCGCGGCCACCATCGCCGGGACCTCGACGTCGCCGAGCACGTGGGCGGCGACCGGCCGGTCGTCGAGACCCAGCAGGTCGCCGGCGGGCACGACGGTGCCGGAGATGGTGCCGACGCTGCGCCGCAGGAACGGCCGGAAGCCACCCGGGTGGAACGCGACGCCGATCGTGTGCCCGGTGCCCTCCAGCGTGCGGAAGAACGGCTCGCGGCTGATCCCGTGCACCAGCAGCCGGCCGTGCTCGGCGGCCAGGTGCACCCGTGGCTGCGGCACGACCTGCTGGCGGTGCGGCTGGGCGGTCCGCCAGCCGACGTACCAGTGGTAGTCGACCGTGTCCGCGAGGGCGTCGCCGGCCGGCACCCGGTCGACCTCGATCGCCCGGGCCGCCTCGGTCGGGCGGAGGATCGCGTCCGGGCTGCCCAAGCCCTCACGCGCACCGGAGACAGGACGGCGCCGTGCGGTCGGCTGTTCCGCCGGCTCGTGGGACGAGGGGCGCGGGCTCGGAGGGGCGATCGGAGTACGTTTCCGGGTGGGGTCTCTGTTGGAGGCGTCATGGTATTCGACGTGGTGGTCGTGGGCGGGGGGTCGGCGGGCTGCGTCGCGGCGGCCCGGCTCAGCAGCACGGGCCGGCTGCGGGTGCTGCTCGTCGAGGCCGGTCCGGACTACCTCGACATCGGGGACCTGCCGCCGGACGTGGCGGACCCCTCGGCCCCGACCACCGACCACGACTGGGGCTTCGTCTCCGAGCCGGACGACTCCGGTCGCGTGGTCGGGCTGCCGCGCGGCCGGCTGATGGGCGGCTGCTCGGCCACCAACGCCGCCTTCCTGGTCCGCGGCTGGCCGGACGACTACGACGGGTGGGCCGCGTCCGGCAACCCGGGCTGGTCGTTCGCCGACCTGCTGCCGTGCTTCCGTGAGCTGGAGAGCGACGCCGACGTCGACGACCGCTGGCACGGACGGTCGGGCCCGGTGCCGGTGCAGCGCGCGTCGTACGACGAGCTCAGCCCGCTGCAACGGGCCTTCGTGGACACCGCGAGCGCGGCGGGTCATCCCGTGGTCCCCGACCACAACCGACCCGGCGCGGTCGGGGTCGGTGCGCTGCCGCGCAACGTCCGCGACGGGCTGCGGATGAGCACGGCCCTGACGCACCTCGCACCGGCGAGGGAGCGGCCGAACCTGACCGTGCGGTCGCGGACCGTCGTGGACCGGGTCGAGCTCTCCGGCACCGCAGCCGTCGGGGTGCGGCTCGCGGGCGGCGAGCTGGTCCAGGCCGACCGCGTGCTGCTCACCGCGGGCGCCTACTGCAGTCCGGCCATCCTGCTGCGGTCGGGCATCGGGCCCGCCGCCGAGCTGGCACAGCACGGCATCGAGGTCCGCGCGGACCTGCCCGGCGTCGGCGCCGGCCTGGCGGACCACCCACTGCTGAGCGTCGACCTGCCCACCTCGCCCGGCTACACCGGCCCGCGGTTCCAGACGCTGCTCACCCTGCGCTCGGCGCAGGCCGACCCCGACGGGCCTCCCGACCTGCACCTGTTCGCGGCGGGTCCCTTCGACGACGCGGCCTCCCCCA
>DASTGV010000402.1:0-3234 GCA_035718765.1 Nocardioidaceae bacterium | reverse complement strand
ACCACTCGACCTTCACCGGCGCGGTCAACGCGGCGCTGCACAGCGCGTACCAGGGCGTGCCGGTGCCGCTGCTGCTCGTCTGTGAGGACAACGGCCTCGGGATCAGCGTCCGCACGCCCCGCGGCTGGGTCGAGACGACGTACCGCGACCGGCCCGGCCTGGCCTGGTTCGCCGCCGACGGCAGCGACCCCGCCGAGTGCCTCGACGTCTCCGCGCGGGCCGCGGCCTGGGTGCGGGCACACCGCCGGCCCGCGTTCCTGCACCTGCGCACGGTGCGGTACCTGGGGCACGCCGGCTCCGACGTCGAGAGCGGCTACCGGCCGCGCGCCGAGATCCTCGCCGACTACGCGCGTGACCCGTTGCTGGGCACCGCCCGGATGCTCGTGGCAACCGGTGCCTGCTCCGCGGGCGAGGTGCTCGCGACGTACGACCGCATCGGCGGGGAGGTGGCCCGTGTGGCCGAGGAGGTGCTCGAGCGACCGCGGCTGCGCACCGCCGCGGAGGTGATGGCGCCGATCGCCACCGAGCACCGCGAGCGGGTGGCGCGGCGGGTGCGCGCGCTGGGGGAGGGCGGACCGGTCGAGGACCGGCCGGCGCTGGAGGAGCTGACGCTCGCGCAGGCGGTGAACCGCTCGCTCGCCGAGCTGCTCGCGGCAGACGACCGCGTGCTGGTGTTCGGCCAGGACGTGGGCCGCAAGGGCGGCGTGTACGGCGTGACGCGCGGGTTGCGCCGGCGGTTCGGCGGGACCCGGGTGTTCGACACGCTGCTCGACGAGCAGAGCATCCTCGGCACCGCCCTGGGCCTGGGTCTGCAGGGGTTCACGCCGGTGCCCGAGGTGCAGTACCTCGCCTACCTCCACAACGCCGCCGACCAGCTGCGCGGCGAGGCGGCGACCCTCGGTTTCTTCTCGCGTGGCGCCTATCGCAACCCCCTGGTGCTGCGCGTCGCGTCGTACGCCTACCAGAAGGGCTTCGGCGGGCACTTCCACAACGACGACAGCGTCGCGGCGCTGCGCGACATCCCCGGTGTCGTCGTCGCCTCCCCGGCGCGACCGGACGACGCCGCGGCGATGCTGCGCACCTGTGTCGCCGCCGCCGAGGTCGACGGCCGGGTCTGCCTCTTCCTCGAGCCCATCGCGCTCTACCACCGCCGCGACCTGTACGACGCCGGGGACGGCCGCTGGCTCGCGCCGTACCCGGACCCGCGCGACCCCGCGACCCACGTCCCCGTGGGGTCGGCACGGGTGCACGGAGACGGCAGCGACCTTGCGATGGTGACGTTCGGCAACGGGCTCGCCATGAGCCTGCGGGTTGCCCGGAGGCTCGCCGCCCGGGGGGTGAAGGCGCGGGTGCTCGACCTGCGGTGGCTCACGCCGCTGCCGCGAGAGGACCTCCTGTCGGCCGCTGAGGCGACCGGCCGCGTGCTGGTGGTCGACGAGACGCGCCGCTCGGGCGGGGTCTCCGAGTCCGTGGTGGCCGCCCTCGTCGACGGTGGGTTCCGCGGCCAGGTCGCCCGGGTCACCAGCGAGGACAGCTTCGTGCCGCTCGGCGCGGCGGCCGGCCTCGTGCTGCTGGACGAGGCCACGATCGAGCAGGCTGCCCTGGCACTCGTCGGTCAGGAGCCCGGCACCGCGACCTGACCGGCCCCGTCCGACAGGGTGCGGCGCCGGGCAGTCCCGTCACGGCGTCCCGGGTGGGACCCGGCCTACCTGGTACGGCCGCATCATCTCGTTGTCCTCGTGCTCGAGGATGTGGCAGTGCCACACGTAGCGGCCCGGCCTGTCGAAGCGGGCCTTCACCCGGGTGATCTGCCCGGGGTAGGCGATGACGGTGTCCTTGAACCCGGTCTCCCAGGGCTCGGGGTGCCGCACGCCGCCGCCGTGCAGCGGTTGCCGGTTCACGACCTGGAACTGCACCAGGTGGATGTGGATCGGGTGGGCGTCCACGGTGAAGTTGTGGAGCTCCCAGATCTCGGTGGCACCGACGGCCGGGTTCTCGGTGACCGGGTGGTCCCAGTCCAGCGGTCTGCGGCCGTGCACGCCGATCGTGCCGAGCTGGAGCTCGACCGGCCCGCGGAACCCGGGACGCCGGACCACCCTCTCGGTCAGCGACAGCCGCCGGGTGTGCGTCGCACGTCCGAGTGGCTCGAAGCCGGGGAGGGCGAGCCGGTCGGGCGGCTCGCTCCGGTCGGGCGACCGGAGTGGTACGACGCGGAGCTTCATCACCTGACCGGTCGTCCGCGGGTCGGCGAACGGCTTCGGCGGCTCGGTCAGCCCACCGAACGGCTGGTCCGGCCCGAGGTTGACCAGGAACAGCTCCGTCCCGGGTCTCAGACCGGTGAAGTCCACGATCGCGTCCACGCGTTCGGCCGGGGCCACCAGCACCTGGTCGAGCTCGACCGGTGCGGGCAGGAAGCCACCCTCGGCGCCGATCATCCAGATCGGCAAGGCCGTCTCGGCCGGCCGGGTCGTCGGATTGGGGGCGATCTTCAGGATGAGGAACCGGGAGTCGCAGCCGTTGAGGATCCGGAAGCGGTACCGCCGCGGCTCGACGTCGAGGACCGGCCAGGTCCGGCCGTTGACGACCATCGTGTCGGCGAAGAACTCCGGGTTCCAGATCGGCGGCACGTCGTTGTGCGGCCGGTAGGGACCGCCGAAGCCGTCGAAGAACCTGCGCGACCTCGGGTAGAACAACGACCCGTCGGCGTTGAAGGAGCGGTCCTGGATGGCGAGCGGGATCTCGTGGTACGACGTCCCCGCCGGGTCGCGGAGACGCGGGGCAGGCCCCGGGAGTACGCCGCTGGGCAGATCGCTCGGCCCGTGGCGGAGCAGGTAGAACCCCGCCGGACCGGCGTACACGTTGAGCCGGGTCATGCCGAGCGTGTGGTCGTGGAACCACAGGGTGGTCGCCCGCTGGTGGTTCGGGTACTCGAAGACGGCGCGACCCGGCCCCCACCGGTCACCGAGCGGGGACCTGTGCCGGAAGTAGCTGTAGAACGAGCCGTGCCTCGCGAAGCCGGCGGGGATGTCGCGTGCCCGGGGCAGGTACCACGCCTCGGCGTAGCCGTCGCTGTGGTCGAAGGTGTGGCTGCCGTGCACGTGGGTGACGATCGGCACCGGACCGCGGTACCGCCCAGGGGTGCGTCTGAACCTGGGCTCCGAATCGCGTCGCGCCGGGCCGCCCGGCGGGTTCGCCCAGTGCAGGGTCGGGTCCACCGGAAGCAGGTGCGGCCGG
>DASTGV010000401.1:0-14173 GCA_035718765.1 Nocardioidaceae bacterium | reverse complement strand
GAGCGGCCGTTGACCTCGGCCACCCACATCCGGGTCGGGTCGTCCCCGTCGAGGGCGGGGCCGTAGTGCCGCTCGGCACCGGCCACGTCCGTCGCCTCGTGCGACCACCAGCGGGCGACGTGCGGCCGGGCCTGCCAGGCGACCACGTCGGGGAAGTCGGCCCGGGTCAGCGGCCGGAACCCCACGCTCACCCGGGGTATGCCAGCTGTGCGGGTCACCTGGGCGCGCGCGCCCTCCTCGGGCCGGATCCGGGCGGCCGCCTCCTCCGGCGGGAGCCAGGCGTAGCGGTCGTGCGCCGGGGTCCGCAGGTCCACGGTCACGTCGTCGGCCACGTCGGCGGCGAACAGCGCCCAGCGGCCGGACAGGTCCACGGCCCACACGTCGGCCTCGTCGATGCCGGCCTCCTCGCCCAGCGCGCGCAGCGCCGCGGCGAGCACCGGCTCCCCCGGCTGCCGGCAGCCGGACGGTGGGGTCCAGCCCCGGTCCCCGTCGTACGCCGGCCCCTCCCCCGCCCGGTGCAGGCACAGCAGCTCGGTGCCCGCCCGCTCGCGACGGACCACCACCGTGCAGCCCACCGGGTCGTCCTCGGCGAGCCCGTCCTGCGGTGGCAACCGACCCGTCACTTCCTGCGTGACACGCCGCTCAGACCGCCGAGTAGATGACGGGTCGGCGTCATCGGGCGGTCTCCGTGGCGCGGGACTCGCGGATCACGGTGACCTTGATCTGGCCGGGGTAGGTGAGCTGCTGCTCGTACTCCTTGGCGATGTCGCGGGCCAGCACCTGCGCCTCGATGTCGTCGACCACGTCGGGGGCCACCATCACGCGTACGTCGCGGCCGGCCTGCATGGCGTAGACCTTGAGCACGCCGGGATGCTCCAGGGCGATCTCCTCGAGCTGGTGCAGCCGCTCGGCGTACGCCTCGACCGACTCCCGCCGCGCGCCGGGACGGCCGCCGCTGATCGCGTCCGCGGCCTGGGTGACCAGCGCCTCGACGGTGCGCGGCTCGACCTCGTTGTGGTGCGCCTCGATCGCGTGCACGACGTCCTCGTGCTCGCCGTAGGCGCGGGCCAGGTCGGCTCCGACCAGCGCGTGCGACCCCTCCACCTCGTGCGTGAGCGCCTTGCCGATGTCGTGCAGGAACGCCCCGCGCACGCACGCCGCCCGGTCCACCCCGAGCTCGTCGGCCAGCAGCCCGGCGGCGTGGCCGGACTCGACGAGGTGGGCGAGCACGTTCTGCCCGTAGGACGTCCGGTAGCGCAGCCGCCCGAGCGTCGCGACCAGGTGCGGGTGCAGGTCGGTGATGCCCATCTCCAGGGCCGCGTCGTTGCCGGCCCGCACGCACAGCCGCTCGACCTCCACGCTGCTGCGCTCGTGCACCTCCTCGATGCGGCTCGGGTGGATCCGGCCGTCCCCGATCAGCTCCTCGAGGGTCAGCCGGGCGACCTCTCGGCGGACCGGGTCGAAGCAGCTCAGCAGCACCGCCCCCGGGGTGTCGTCGATGACCAGGTTGACCCCGGTGACCTGCTCGAAGGACCGGATGTTGCGCCCCTCGCGGCCGATGATCCGGCCCTTCATGTCGTCCGAGGGCAGCTGCACCGAGGACACCACGCTCTCGCTGGTCTGCTCGGAGGCGAGCCGCTGGATCACCGTCGCGAGGGTACGGCGCGCCCGCAGCTCGGCCTGCTCCTCGGCGGCCCGCTCGATGTCGCGGGCCAGCAGGGCCGCGGAGCGCTTGGCGTCGTGCTCGATGGACTCGACCAGCTCGGCCCGGGCGTCCTCGGCGCTCAGCCCGGCGACCCGCTCGAGCAGCGCGACCCGCTGGGCCTCGAGGTCCGCGAGCTCCGCCTCCCGGGCCTCCAGGCTGGCCTCGTGCTCTGCGACCTCCCGGCTCCGCTCGTCCAGGCTGCGGGTCTCGTTGTCCAGGCGCTGCTCGCGCTCGGCGACCCGGTGCTCGCGCCGCTCGATGTCCTGGCGCTGCTCGTGCAGGTCGGCGTGCAGCCCGCGCTCGCGCTCGCCGGGGCGCCGGATCAGCACGAAGCCGACGACCGCGAGGACGAGCACCACCACGACCAGGGCGCCGAGCAGCAGCTCCGAGGCTCCCAGGCCGGCCATCAGGGGGCCGGGGGACGGTACACGCAGCGGCATGGCGCGCTCCTGTTCGTGCACGCCCACACGGGCTCGTCGTCGAGGTCGGACCCGGTCCGCGGCCGGCGGGCGGTCATGGTCGGGTGTGCCTGCGACAGTAAGACTGCCGCTCGCGGGGGGTCAAGGAGACCACGCCGGGGCCGCCGCGGAGTGGACGGCCCGGTGTCCAGGGAGTGTCCAGGAGTGTCGCGGTGCGTCCCCTGCCGTCCCCGGACGGACGGGCGGTGCCGCTCTCAGTCGAAGGTCTCGTGCACGTCGTCGGTGTCGTGCCCGAGCGTGGCCAGCTCCTCGCGGACCACCCGGAAGCAGACGCCGGCCGGGTAGCCCTTGCGGGCCAGCATCCCGGTCAGCCGCCGGACGGCGACGTCGCGCTCCAGCCGGGCGGCGGTGCGCAGCTTGCGCCGGACCAGGGTGCGGGCGGCCTCCACCTCGTCGTCGGGGTCCACCTCGTCGAGGGCCACCTGGGCCACCTCGTCGTCGACGCCCTTGCGGCGCAGCTCCTGGGCCAGGGCGCGCCGGGCCAGCCCCTTGCCGGGCTGCCGGGACTGCACCCAGGACCGGGCGAACGCCTCGTCGTCGACCAGGCCGACCTCCTCGAAGCGGTCCAGCAGCCGGGTCGCGAGCGCGTCCGGGACGCCCTTCTTGGCCAGCTTGCCGGCCAGCTCCGAGCGGGTGCGGGCCTGCCCGGTCAGCTGGTCGAGCAGGATCTTGCGGGCGACCGCCTCCTGGTCCTCGGCGGGACCCGCGGTGACCGGGTCGACCGGCACCGCCGGGCCACCCTCGGCGCGGGGGCCGGCGGGCTCGTCGGGCACCTCGATGCCGGCGTTCGCGAGCCAGGCCCGCACCCCGGCGTGGACGTCGCCCACGCCGTCGGCAGGGACCGACGCAGGGCCGCCCGCCCGGTCCCCTGGGAGGGAGGGACCGGACGGGCGGCGGCCGGACGGTGGCACCGGTGCGGCAGGGCTCAGAAGTCGATCCCGGTGGGCTCGAGGTTCACCGGGGCGTCCTCGGGGGTGTCGACCTGGGGCCCGATGCCGAGCTTCTCGAGGATCCGCTTCTCGATCTCGTTGGCGAGGTCGGGGTTGTCCCGCAGGAAGTTGCGGGAGTTCTCCTTGCCCTGGCCGAGCTGGTCGCCCTCGTAGGTGTACCAGGCGCCGGCCTTGCGGATCAGGCCCGCCTCGACGCCGACGTCGATGAGGCCGCCCTCGCGGCTGATGCCCTGGCCGTACATGATGTCGAACTCCGCCTGCTTGAACGGCGGGGCGACCTTGTTCTTGACGACCTTGACGCGGGTGCGGTTGCCGACCATCTCCTGGCCGTCCTTGAGGGTCTCGATGCGTCGCACGTCGAGACGGACCGAGGAGTAGAACTTGAGCGCCCGGCCACCGGTCGTGGTCTCCGGGGAGCCGAACATCACGCCGATCTTCTCGCGCAGCTGGTTGATGAAGATCATCGTGGTGCCGGCGCCGTTGAGCGCACCGGTCATCTTGCGCAGCGCCTGGCTCATCAGCCGGGCCTGGAGGCCGACGTGGCTGTCGCCCATCTCGCCCTCGATCTCGGCGCGGGGCACGAGCGCGGCGACCGAGTCGACGACGATCAGGTCGAGCGCCCCCGAGCGGATCAGCATGTCGGCGATCTCGAGGGCCTGCTCACCGGAGTCCGGCTGCGAGACCAGCAGCGCGTCGGTGTCGACGCCGAGCGCCTTGGCGTAGTCGGGGTCGAGGGCGTGCTCGGCGTCGATGAACGCCACGATGCCGCCGGCCCGCTGGGCGTTGGCCACCGCGTGCAGGGCGACCGTCGTCTTGCCCGAGGACTCCGGGCCGTAGATCTCCACGACCCGCCCGCGCGGCAGGCCGCCGAGACCGAGCGCGATGTCGAGGGAGATGGACCCGGTCGGGATCACCTGGAGCGGCGCGCGGACGTCGTCGCCGAGCCGCATCACCGATCCCTTGCCGAACTGCCGTTCGATGTTCGCGAGCGCTGCGTCGAGCGCCTTGTCGCGGTCTCCACCAGCCATGGGAGTAGTCCGTCCGTCTGTCCGCTTCGAAGCGGAGCCTGCTGTCTTCTTCATCGCGAGTGACACTAGAGAGACCCTCCGACAGTCCGCGAGCCCGATGTCGCAGCCTGGGGATCTCCCCGGGTGAGTCGGTGGCCCTGTTGATCGTCTGTTCGTCGTAGCCGACTCTAGCCCGAACAGGTGTTCGACCCGCCGCCCGACACGCCGGGTCCCCGGAACAGCCCGCAACGGGCCGGGCTCAGGTCGGCAGCCGCACCAGGAACCGGCAGCCGGGCCCCACGTTGCGCACCTCGACCTGCCCGTGGTGCGCCTCCACCAGCCCCTTGACGATGGCCAGCCCGAGCCCGGCGCCGGAGGTCTCGTCGGGGGTGCGTGCGTGGCTGCCGCGCCAGGCCACGTCGAAGACCCGGTCCAGGTCCTCGCGGGGGATGCCGCCGCAGCCGTCGCTGACGCCGAGCTCGACGCCGTCGGCCACGGCGCGCCCGCTGATCTCGACGGTGCCGTCGGCGGGCGTGTGCCGGATGGCGTTCATCACCAGGTTGGCGACCACCCGCGACAGGCCGGCGGGGTCGGCCCGGAGCAGCACCCCCGGCTCGACCGTCCCGCCCAGCCGCACCCGCTTGGCCCGGGCGACCGGGTCGGCCGTGGCGATGGCCTCGCTGACCAGGTCGCCGAGGTCGACGGTCTGCCGCCCGGCCGGCAGCACACCCGCGTGGATGCGGGACAGCTCGAAGAGGTCGTCGACCATCCGCACCATCCGGTCCACCTCCGCCCGCATCTGGGCGTGGTAGCGCTGCGGGTCCTCGGCCAGGCCGTCCTCGAGCGCCTCGGCCATCGCGCGCAGCCCGGCCAGCGGGGTGCGCAGGTCGTGCGACACCCACGACACCAGCTCCCGGCGCGACGTCTCCAGCCGCTGCTCGCGGGCGCGCGACTCGGCCAGCCGCTCGCTGGTGCGGGTCAGCTCCTCGGAGAGCCCGGCGAACTCGGCGGGTCCGCGCCCGTCCGGCTCACCCGGCTCGAAGCGGCCGCTCTCCCCGAACCGGCGGGTGTCCTCGCGCAGCGACCGGGACGCGCGTACGACGGTCGCGCCGGCCGCCATCGCGAACAGCAGGGCCACGACGCCCGCCACGAGCAGCACGGTGAGCACCACCGAGAAGTCGTGGGCGGACAGGAACATCGCCCGCGCCGTCCCGAACACCCCGGCGACGACGGCCAGGACCGCGACGAGCGCGACGCCGAGCGGCAGCCAGCGCAGCGAGCCGTGCCGCAGCAGCCGCCCCACGACCAGCCCGAGCAGACCGACCGAGCCGGACCAGGCGACCGCGATGAGCACCACCGCGACGCGGTCGCTCACGGGGCCGCCTCCCACCGGTAGCCGACGCCCCAGACCGTGCGCAGCCGCGTCGGCCGCGTGGGGTCCTGCTCCACCTTCTCCCGGAGCCGGCGCACGTGCACCGTCACCGTCGACTGGTCGCCGAACGACCAGCCCCACACGTCGGCGAGCAGCTGGTCGCGGGAGAAGGCCACGCCCGGGTGGGTCACGAGGTGGAGCAGCAGGTCGAACTCGCGGGCGGTGAGCGCCAGCTCGCGGCCGGCGCGGGTCACCACGTGCCGCACCGGGTCGACGACGAGGTCGCCGTCGGTGACCGGCGTGCGCACCGGCTCGTCGCGGCCCTCGCCGGCCCGGCGGAGCACGGACTCCACCCGCAGCACGAGCTCGCGGGGGCTGAACGGCTTGGTCACGTAGTCGTCGGCGCCCTGCTCCAGCCCCACCACCCGGTCGGTCTCCTCCCCCAGGGCGGTCAGCATGATGACCGGCACGTCGCCGGCGGCCCGCAGCCGGCGGCACACCTCCAGGCCGTCGATGCCGGGCAGCATCAGGTCCAGGACGACCAGGTCGGCGGGGTGGTCGCGCATCGCGGCCAGCGCCCGCTCGCCGTCCACGGCCTCGTCGACGTCGTGACGGGCCGCGCGCAGGTAGGACACGACCACCTCCCGCACCGTGTGGTCGTCGTCGACCACGAGCACCCTGGCCATCAGGATGCCCCCTGGCCGGACCGGTGTCGCCGGAGCAGCGCCGCGGCGACCACGACCGCGACGACCAGCAGCGCGAGCCCGAGCCACAGCGCGCCGTACGGCCGGGGCAGCAGCCACGGGTCGTCGGGCTTCGCGCCGAAGCGGCCGAGCACCGGGACCGCCGTGAGCGTGACGGTGAGCAGCACGACGAAGCCCGCGACCGCCGGGCCACGGCTCCAGGACGGCAGCCGCGGCAGCAGCGCGACACCGAGCAGCACCACCAGGGGCGCGAGCACGGCGTCGTGCGCGACCACTCCCCCGGCCAGCCAGACGGCCGTCGCGACCAGGTTCGTCAGGCCGCGGGCCAGCAGGTGGTACACCCCGACCAGGACCAGGACGACGCCGGCCGCGCCCAGCGTGAGCCGCAGCGTGCGCATCAGGTCACCTCGATCCGGCCGAGCCACTTGGTCTGCAGGACGCCCGGCCGGTCCGGGGCGATCAGCCGGCAGGGGTAGCCGTGGTCGATGCTCAGCGCCGACCCGTTGAGCCGCAGCGCGACCAGCGTGAGCGGGTCCTGGACCAGGTTGCCGCGCACCTGCGAGTACCGGAAGGGGCCGTGCGGCTGCAGCGACACCACGCGTACGTCGGACCCGGCCGGCGCGCCGACCAGGTCGAGCAGGTCCCGCAGCCGGACGCCGGTCCAGTCGCCGGCGGCGCTCCAGCCCTCGACGCAGGCGATCGGCAGCCGCGCGGTGTGCTGGGGCATCCGCTGCAGCTCCAGCAGGGTGACCCGCCTCGTCGTACCGCCGTGCACCACCTCCAGCGCGTACGTCGGAGACAGCGCCGCACCCACCACGTCGGCCCGTCGGGCGCTCTTGTTGATCGGCACGTCCTGCGGCCCGGTCCCGTCGTGGGTCTCGAACACCGACAGCCGGCGCAGCCACGGCACCGTGCCGCCCGCGACCGTGACCACCGCCACCGCCGAGGCACCCAGCGCGACCCGCACCAGGCCGCGCCGGGTCAGGCCCGTGCCGGGCCGCTCGCCGTCGTCCAGCGGCCGGGTGAGCGCCGACCGGATCACCGGGAGCTTGACCGCCACGTGCAGGACCAGCGCCCCGAACGCCACCCACGCGACGGCGTAGTGCGTGGCCCGGAACGAGAACGACCAGGGGTAGAACTGGGCGCTGTTCGCGACCCCGGTGGCGAGCTGGAAGATGCCGGCCGCGACCAGCAGCGCGACGGAGGCCCGCTCGAGCAGGTGCACGGTCAGGTCGCGCATCCGCCGCCAGGGCACGTCGGCGAACAGCTTCGGGTAGACGGCGTACAGCTTCACCAGCAGCAGCGGCACGGCCGCCGTACCGGAGAGGTAGTGCAGGCCCTGGGTGACCCGGTACAGCCAGACCGGCCGGGTCGGGATCGTCAGCCAGGCCGGCTGGTTCTGGTAGAGGTGGCTCCACACGCCGGTCAGGAACGCGACGGTGAAGCAGACCCCCAGCCACACGCCGACCCGGGCGGCCACCTCGGGGCCGCGCAGCGTCGAGGTGAAGTCGCGTTCGCGGGGAGGCCGGGGTGCGGGCACCATCACGGCCCCTTGGTCAGGACGGCGAACCAGCGGCCGTCGAGCTCGCGGACCGTGTCGACGTGCAGCCCCGCCGCCGTGGCCACCCCGGGGACGGCGTCGGCCCCGACGATGGTCCACGGGAACGGGTCGGACCGCAGGACGCCGCACTCCAGGGCGAGCGTGCGGTTGGCCAGGCCCGCACCCGGCGGCGCGACGTCGACCACCACCCAGCCGCCGGGGCGCAGCAGGAGCGCCACCCGGCGCAGCAGCGCGACCGGGTCGCCGCCGATGCCGATGTTGCCGTCGGCCAGCAGGGCACAGGTCCAGCGGCCCTCGCCCGGCAGCCGGTCGAACACGTCGCGGTGGAGAGCGCTGGCCCCCCGGGCCCGCGTCTGCGCCACCGCCTCGGGGACCACGTCGATGCCCAGGACGGCCACGCCCCGGTGCGCGAGGTGCTCGCTCATCCGCCCCGGCCCGCAGCCGATGTCCAGCACGGGGCCGGCGCACCTGTGCAGCAGGGCCCGGTCGCGGGCGTCGGCCGGCTCGGCCCAGCGGGTCATCGGGAGCCGGTGCGGGAGCTCGGTGTAGCCGTGCACCGTGCAGGGTGCGCCCCGCATCGCCGCGCCCAGCACCGCAACCGGGGACGCCGGGCTCGTCCGGGCGCGGCTCATCACGCGGCCCCGTCGCGCAGCCCGCGCCAGAGGCGGGCGAAGCGGGTGCCGGGCGCGGCCGCGGCCGCGTGGTCTGCGTCGTGCACGGTGTCGACGTCGCGCAGCACCGTGGTGCCCGCGACGCCCGCGCCCGCCCGCTGCAGGGCGGCCAGCGTGTCGTCGTACGTCCGCTCGGTCGACATCTCGACGCCCGCCAGCGGCTGGGCCAGCCAAGGCGCGGTGACGGCCAGCACCCACCACCCGCCGTCCTCGGCCGCCCCCAGCACGGCGTCGTTGCCGCGACCGACGAGGTCGGCCACCGCACGCAGGTGGCGCTCGGCCAGGTGCGGGGTGTCCGTGCCGATCTGCACGACCGGCGCACCGGCGGCCCTGGCGACGTCGGCGTGCGCGTTCGCGAGCCGGGCGGCGAGGCCGGCGCCCCGCTGCGGGTGGACCGTCCACGTGGACAGCGCGGCGCGCAGCGCCTCGCACCCGACCGCGCGGTCGAGGTCGCCGGCCAGCGCGGCGTGGCAGTCGTCGAAGACCGCGCGGCACACCTCGAGCGTGTCGAGCAGCGCGGCGGCGGCGAGCTCGGCGGCCGCGGCCATCCCGACGTCGGCACCCAGCCGGGTCTTCACCTCGCCGGCGACGGGCGCCTTGGCCATCACCAGCACGGCCGGGGTCACGAGAGCACCCGGGCGAAGTCGCGGGCGGCGCGCACGGTGCCCCGGACCGAGCCGGACACCTTCGAGCGGGTGCCCGCGGCCCGGGGGTGGTAGGCGACGTCGGTCTCGGTGATCCGCCAGCCCGCCCGCTGGGCCTTCTGGAGCAGCTCCACGGGGTAGCCGAAGCGGCGGTCCCGGACGTCGAGGGCCAGCAGCGACTCCCGGTGGCACACGCGCATGGGGGCGATGTCGTGCACCGGCAGGCCGGTCCGGCGGCGCAGCCACCACAGCACGGCGAGGTTGCCTGCGCGCGCGTGCCACGGCCAGACGCCGCGACGCACCGGCCGGCGGCGCCCGGTCGCCAGGTCGGCGCGACCGGCACGCACCTCCTCGAGCAGGCGCACCAGGTCACCGGCCTCGAACGACCCGTCACCGTCCATCACCGCGACGTGGTCGGCGGTCGCCGCCGAGACGCCGGCGTGCACCGCCGCGCCGTACCCGGGCCGCTCCTCGCGGACCACCCTTGCGCCCAGCGACCGCGCCACCTCGGCGGTGTCGTCGCTCGAGCCGTTGTCCACCACGAACACGGCGAAGGTGTCAGGGACGGTCGGCAGCAGCACGCGCAGCGCGGGGCCCTCGTCCTTGCACGGGAGCACCAGGTCGCAGTCGGCGGGCATGGCCTCACCGTAGGACTCGGGCCGCGTGCGGACCGGCCGTAACTGTTACGAAAGGCTTGCGGCCCCGCTGCCGCCGAACCGGTCCCTAGGCTCGCGCCATGACCATGACGCTTCCCGGCACGCGGCGGGCGACGGCCGCCCGCCGGGGGCTGGCGACGGCGGTCGTCCTGATGGTGCTGGCGATGGCGGTGCCGGCGGTCACCGGCTGGTACGTCCACGTGCACTCCTTCCCGCCGCTGCACGCGGCGTGGGCGCCACGGGTGGGCTGGGGCACGGCGCCGGCCCTGCTGCTCGGCGTGCTGGGCGTGCGGCACGCCACGGCGCTCTCGGAGTCGCTGTCCTGGCGCCGCCTGCTCCTGGTCACGTTCCTCGCCGGCCTGGGCTGGATGCTGGCGCTGGCGTTCGTGGACGGGTCGCACGGCGTCTCGCAGATCCTGGGCCAGCCGTACGAGTACCTCCGCACCGCCCGCAGCACGACGGACCTGCACGCCACCTTGCAGGAGTACGTCAGCCGGATCCGGCTCGAGGCCGGAGCGCGGCACTGGCCGGTGCACGTCGCCGGCCACCCGCCCGGAGCCCTGACGTTCTTCGTGGCCCTCGACCGGGTCGGGCTGGGCAGCGGGTTCGCCGCCGGGACGGTGGTGACGGTGATCGCGGCCACGACCGCGGTCGCGGTGCTGGTCACCGCACGCGTCCTCGGCGCCGAGACCCTTGCGCGCCGGGCCGCGCCCTTCCTGGTGCTCGGCCCGGCCGCGGTCTGGCAGTCGGTCTCCGCCGACGCGATGTTCGCGGCCACGGCCGCGTGGGGGGTCGTCTGCCTCGCGCTCGCGGCGACCCGCCGCAGCCTCGGCTGGTCCGTCCTCGCCGGGCTGCTGCTGGGCTACTGCGTGATGCTGTCCTACGGCCTGCCCCTGCTCGGGGTGCTCGCCGTGGCGGTGCTGGTGGTGGCCCGGTCCTGGTTCCCGCTCGTCCCCGCGGCTCTCGCGGCCCTGGCGGTGGTCGTCGTGTTCGCACTGCTCGGCTTCAGCTACCTCGACGCGCTGCCGGCGATCCACGACCGCTACTACGAGGGGGTGGGGGGCCGCCGCCCGTGGACGTACTGGATGTGGGGCGACCTGGCCGCGCTGGCCTTCAGCGCCGGGCCGCTTGTGGGCGCCGGGGTCGCGCAGCTGGCCCCGGCCCGGTTCACCGACCCGGGCACCCGCACCGTGGCCTGGCTGGCGGGAGCAGGGGTCGCGATGGTGCTGCTCGCGGACCTGTCGCAGCTGAGCCGCGCCGAGGTGGAGCGGATCTGGCTGCCGTTCGTGCCGTGGCTGCTGCTGTCCTGCGCGCTGCTGCCGGAGCGGTGGCGGCAGCGTGGCCTCGTGCTCCAGGTGGTGGTGGCGCTGCTCGTGCAGCACCTGCTGCTCACCGGCTGGTGAGCAGCAGGTGCTGGTGATCCGCGCGAACGACTGACCAAGGCCCGAGCGTCACCGGGGGCCGACGACCGCCATCGCGGCAGCGTGCCGCCCTCAGTGGCTGGTCAGCGCCTCCGCGAGCAGCCGGTCGGACAGGGCACGGACCCACGCGCGGGCGGCAGGGTCGTCGGCTTGCGGGTCGGTGGTGCCCTCCCGCGTCCCGTCGAAGTAGCGGCCGCTGACGCCCTCCAGGTCCGGGTCCGCGACCAGGCGCCAGGTGGCCTCGAGGCCCTCCTCGACGCTGCTGGTGGGGCTCACCCCGGAGTCGCGGACCATCGCGGTGTCCATGAACGTCGCCGGGTGCAGGGCGTTGACGGTGACCCCGGTGCCGACGAGGTCCGCGGCCAGGTCGTAGGTGGCCATCACCTGCGCGAGCTTCGCGCGCCGGTAGGCCGTCACCCCGTCCCAACCCTTCTCGGTCAGCGGGTCGTCGGGGTCGAGCGCGAGCTGGCCCGCCGAGGCGACCTGGACGATCCGCGCGGGTGCACTGACCTCCAGCAGCTTCGCGAGCCGGCCGGCCAGGCGGTAGGCCGCGAGGTGGTTGACCGCGAACCGCAGCTCGATGCCGTCGGCGCTCACCTCACGCGGTCCGCCGGGCACGCCGAAGCCGACGCCCGCGTTGTTCACCAGCACGTCGAGGCGGTCGTAGGTGTCCAGCACGCTGTCCGCGAGCCGGTCCACCTCCCGCACGTCGGCGAGGTCGGCGGCGACGGTGTCGATGCTGGTGCCGGTGGCCTCCTCCACCTCCAGGGCCAGGTCGCGGAGCCGGCGCTCGTCACGGCCGTGCGCGACGACCGTGGCGCCGTGCCCGGCGGCGCGGTGCACCACCGCGCGGCCGAGGCCGCCCGTGGCGCCGGTGATCAGGATGGTCTGCTCGTCGAGGGGACGCATACCCCGCCCAACACCACGCCCGGCGCAGGTGTTCCGGCCCTCGTCGGCTACTGCCCGATCCGGCCGTCGATCCGCTCGCGGAGCAGGTCGGCGTGCCCGTTGTGGCGGGCGTACTCCTCGACCATGTGCACGAGCACCTCGCGCAGCGAGATCGGCTCCCCGTCCCCGTCGACGCCGGTCACGCCCAGGTCGGTCGCCCGGTCGACGTACTTCTCGGCGAAGGCGACCTCCTCCCGCCACGCCCGCCAGGCGTTCGCGACCACGGCGTCGTCGGCGACCGCGCCGTCGAAGTCGTGGTCGAGGTCGTCGGGGGTGGAGTAGCGCAGCGGCACATCGAGCCCGGCCATCCGGCGGCGGAACCAGCTGCGCTCGACGTCGGCCATGTGCCGGACCAGGCCCAGCAGCGACATCGTGGACGGCTCGACCGACCGCCGCGCGAGCTGCTCGGCGTCGAGGCCCTCGCACTTGATCTCGAGGGTGAGCCGCTGGAAGCGGAGGAACTCCTTGAGGGTGGTCTTCTCGTCGCCGAGCCGCGGCCCGCCCTCGCGCGGGTCGCGGTCGCGGTCGAGAAAGACATCGGCCCGGGGTCTGCTGGTCATGCAGCCATCCTGTCCACGTCGGCCGGTCGGGCCAAGCGGTGTACGGGCGTAGCCTGCGCGCATGGACGCTCGGCAGGGGTACGCCGCCGCGGCCCGTGCCTTCGCGGACCTGGTCGACCGGCTGCCCGCCACGTCGTACGACGGGCCGGGGCTCGGCGACTGGGACCTGCGGGCGCTCGTCGGGCACACCGCCCGGGCGCTGGTCACCGTGCGGACCTACCTCGACCAGCCCGCCGAGGAGCCGGCCCTCGACACGGCCGCGGACTACCTGACCCGCGCGACCGGCACCGCCACGGACCCGGCGGCCGTGCTCGAACGGGGTCGCGCCGCGGGTGCCGCCCTCGGCGAGGCCCCGGCCGCGTCGGTGCGCGCCCTGGTCGGCGAGGTCCTGGCGAAGGTCGCGGACTTCGGCGACGGCTACGTGCTCACCACGGTCGCCGGCCCGATGCGGCTGGTGGACTACCTGCCGACCCGGACGTTCGAGCTCGTGGTGCACGGCCTCGACATCGGCCGCGCGGCCGGGCTGGACCCGGCGTACCCGGAGCCCGTCGTCGCCCAGGCGGTCGCCCTGGCCGGGCAGGTCGCGGTGCGCACCGGGCGCGGACCGGACCTGCTGCTCGCCCTGACCGGACGGCAGCAGCTGGGGTTCAGCGTCGTCTAGCCGCCGGCACGACCTGTCCGGGTCAGCGTGGGTGACCCGAAGGACGCATGGCGCCGTGATGCAGGTGTCTTTATCGTGTTCGTGGCAGGTGAGCCGGGGCGCGCGCACCTCCTCGGTCGTGGCGCCGGCAGCAGGGGGCCGCAGGGGGCCGGCAGGGGGCCGAGTCATGACGCCGTCCGATCTCCGTTCCGCACCACCGGTCCACCTGTGCCTCGTGCTCGGTCTGCTGGGACTGTCGCTCTGCGTGGGCTGCGCCGCCGGGCGTGCCCGTCACGCGACGGGCGTGGTCGTGGGCTGGGATGCGGTCGCCTCGCCGAGCAGGGCGGTCGAGGTGCGCTACTCGCTGCAGGGACAGGAGGGCGCTACGCCGCCGCGCGGGCGCGTCGATGTCATCAGCGCGGGCAGCAGCCGCGTCCGCCTGCATCTGAGGGTCCCGGGCGTCGCCGAGTCCGTGTACGTCTACGACGGCCACCGGCTCCTGGTGCACGACACCGGCTCGCCCGCGTCGTACCGGTTGTACCCGGCTGCCGGGGGGCGGCCCGAGGCTCTCGCCGCGGTGCGCTCGTGGCGGCTGGACCCGGCAGGCGGGGACTTCGCGCGGCTGTGCAAGGGCGCCGAGAGGATGGCGAGGGAGGTGGCCATCGCGGGGCGGACCGCGGTGGGCTACCACTGCGGCGCCCCGAAGCGCCAACACGGCGGGGAGCGCACGCTGTGGCTCGACCGGGAGACCGGCGTGCTGCTGAAGAACGACGCGTTCCGGGCTCGGGCGGTGAACCTCTCGCCCGAGGTGGATGCCTCGACGTTCTCCACCGACCTGCCGCCCGGCGCCGAGCT
>DASTGV010000400.1:0-4414 GCA_035718765.1 Nocardioidaceae bacterium | reverse complement strand
TCGATGAAGCTGCCGTCGACGGTGAAGATCGCCCGTGACATCGCCGACCAGGGCAACACCTCGGCGGCCTCCATCCCGCTCGCCCTCGGCCGGATGATCGAGGAGGGCGAGGCCAAGAGCGGCGACATCGCCCTGCTGATCGCCTTCGGCGCCGGCCTGGCCTACGCCGCGCAGGTCGTCACCGTCCCCTGACCCACAGATCCCGGTCGTCGACGCGGCCGGTGCACGAAGCACCACCCACCACCGCAACAGCGTCAACCAACGAAGGAGTTCCCCCCAATGGCAACCACTGAGGAGATCCGCGCCGACCTCGCCGACATCGTCAACGAGGTGGCCGGCATTCCCGCCGACGACGTGCAGCTCGACAAGTCGTTCGTCGACGACCTCGACGTCGACTCGCTCTCCATGGTCGAGGTCGTCGTGGCCGCCGAGGAGAAGTTCGACGTCAAGATCCCCGACGACGAGGTCAAGAACCTCAAGACCGTCGGCGACGCCGTCGCCTTCATCGAGCGCGCCCAGAACGGCTGACCCGACCGTCGTACGACGTGCCGCCGGCGCCGGGGAGCACCGGTGCCGGCGGCCCGTCCCCCAGCACAGACCGAGCAGACCTTGAGGTGAACTGACAATGAGCGCCACACGCGTCGTCGTGACCGGACTCGGCACGACCTCCCCCGTCGGCGGGGACGTGCCCACGACCTGGGCCGCCCTCCTCGCGGGGCACTCCGGTGTCCGCCCGATCAAGCACGACTGGGCCGACCAGCTCAGCACCCAGATCGCGGCCGAGGTGGCCGTCGACCCGACGGACGTGCTCGAGCGCGTCAAGGCCCGCCGGCTCGACCGGTCCGGCCAGCTCGCGCTCGTCGCCGCGCTGGAGGCGTGGGCCGACTCGGGCCTCGCCGACGCCGAGGTGGACCAGGAGCGGCTGGGTGTCGCGATGGCGTCCGGCATCGGCGGCGTGCAGACGCTGCTGTCCAACTACGACGCGCTCAAGGAGAAGGGCCCGCGCCGGGTGTCGCCGCTGGCGATCCCGATGCTGATGCCGAACTCCCCCGCCGCGAACATCGGTCTCGCGATCGGCGCCAAGGCCGGCGTGCACACGCCGGTGTCGGCGTGCGCGTCCGGCAACGAGGCGATCGCCCTCGGCATCGACATGATCCGGCTCGGCCGGGCCGACATCGTCGTCGTCGGCGGCACCGAGGCCGCCGTGCACCCGCTGCCGATGGCCGCGTTCGGCCAGATGATGGCGCTCTCGAAGCGCAA
This sequence comes from Nocardioidaceae bacterium, assembly GCA_035718765.1. Lineage (GTDB taxonomy): Bacteria > Actinomycetota > Actinomycetes > Propionibacteriales > Nocardioidaceae > Nocardioides_B. Next base: position 3,154 of record DASTGV010000400.1, on the reverse strand, counting down.
CGACGACCCCGAGCGCGCCTCCCGCCCCTGGGACAAGGGCCGCGACGGCTTCGTGCTCGGCGAGGGCGCGGCGGTGCTGGTCCTCGAGTCCGAGGAGCACGCGAAGGCGCGTGGCGCGAAGGTGTACGCCGAGGCCGCCGGCGCCGGCATCACCGCCGACTCGCACGACATCGCCCAGCCCGACCCGGGCGGCTTCGGCGCCACCCGCGCCATGAAGATGGCGCTGCGTGAGTCCGGCCTCGAGCCCTCGGAGATCGCGCACATCAACGCGCACGCCACCTCGACGCCGCAGGGCGACCTGGCCGAGGCGCTGGCGATCCGCAACGCGCTCGGCGACGAGGCCGCCGAGCACCTGGTGCTCACCTCGACCAAGTCGATGACCGGCCACCTGCTCGGCGCGGCGGGCGCGCTCGAGTCGATCGCCGTCGTCCTGGCCCTCCGCGACCGGGTCGTCCCGCCGACGATCAACCTCGAGGACCCCGAGGACATCGGTCTGGACATCGCCACCGAGAAGCGCACCCTGCCCGAGGGCGACCTCGCGGCGCTCAACAACTCCTTCGGCTTCGGCGGACACAACGTCGCCATCGCCTTCCGCAGCGCCTGATCCCGGCTCGACGCCGACTCCGAGGAGCACCCCGCGCATGACCCAGGCCCCGCCCGCACCCGTGCAGAAGCCCGCCAAGCTCCCCCGCGACGAGGACCCCCGCAACCCGAACCTCCGGCTCGCGGCGTTCTTCGACGAGGGCACCCTGGAGCTGATCACGCCCGACGACGGCAGCGGGATGCTGGCCGCCGTGGGCACGGTGGACGGCACGCACGTGGTGGCGTTCTGCTCCGACGCCACGGTCATGGGCGGCGCGATGGGCGAGGTCGGCTGCAAGGTCGTCGTGCACGCCTACCAGCGCGCGCTCGCGGACCAGGCGCCGGTCGTCGGGCTGTGGCACTCCGGCGGGGCCCGGCTCGCCGAGGGCGTGCTGTCGCTGCACGCCGTCGGCGAGATCTTCCACGTGATGACGCAGGCGTCCGGCAAGATCCCGCAGATCTCGGTCGTGCTGGGTCCGGCGGCCGGCGGCGCGGCGTACGGTCCCGCCCTCACCGACATCGTGATCCTCGGCCCCGAGGGCCGGATCTTCGTGACCGGCCCGGACGTGGTCCGCTCGGTCACCGGCGAGGACGTCGACATGCTGCGCCTCGGCGGCCCCGAGCCGCACGGCCGGCGCTCCGGCGTGGTGCACATCCTCACCGGCTCCGAGCAGGAGGCGATCGCGCGGGCCCGCGGGGTCGCCGGACTGCTCGGCGCCCAGGGCACCCTCGACGCCGGCTCCGTCGAGGACCGCGACCTCTCGCAGATGCTCCCCGAGTCCAAGAAGCGGGCGTACGACGTGCACCCGCTCGTCGAGGCGATCCTCGACGAGGGCACGGCCCAGGAGCTGCACGCGAAGTGGGCGCCGAACATCGTCACCACGCTGGGCCGGTTCGGCGGCCGCACGGTCGGCGTGATCGCGAACAACCCGCTGCGCCTGGGCGGCTGCCTGGACTCGCTGTCGGCCGAGAAGGCCTCCCGCTTCGTGCGGATGTGCGACGCCTTCGGCGTGCCGCTCATCGTGGTCGTGGACGTGCCCGGCTACCTCCCCGGCGTGGGTCAGGAGTGGGACGGCGTCGTCCGACGGGGCGCCAAGCTGTTGCACGCGTTCGGCGAGGCCGTCGTCCCGCGGGTCACGCTGGTGACGCGCAAGACCTACGGCGGCGCGTACATCGCGATGAACTCCCGCTCGCTGGGCGCCACCAAGGTGTTCGCCTGGCCGGGCGCCGAGGTGGCCGTGATGGGCGCGGTCGCCGCGATCCGGATCCTGCACCGCCGCAAGCTGCTCGAGGTCGCCCCCGACATCCGCCCGCAGGTCGAGGCCGAGCTGGCCGCCGAGCACGAGCGGATCGCCGGCGGCGTGGACAAGGCCGTCGAGATCGGGGTCGTCGACGAGGTCGTCGAGCCGACCGCCACCCGCACCGCCCTCGCGAAGGCCATCGCCGGCGCCGGGATCGTGCACCGCGGGGCGCACGGGAACATCCCGCTGTAGGACCGTCCGGGGATCAGAGCCGGCAGGTGTTCAGCAGGTCGCCGCTCGTGGGCCGGCGGTAGAACCCGTCGCGCGGCGGCTTGCTGCCCCGCTCGACCCAGCGGGTCAGGTCGGTGAACGCGGTGCGCGCGCAGGGCAGCAGCGGCCGGAGCCTGTCCGGGTACGTCGTGTAGAGCCCGTCGACGTGCGTGCCGTCCTGGATCCGGTAGTAGCGGTGCCTGCGGCCCTGGCCGGCCCGGTCAACCAGCCGGTCGTAGACGTTCGAGTCGGTCCGGATCGGCAGCAGCGCGTCGAGGGTGCCGTGCACGGTGATCAGCGGCTTGCCGATCCTCCCGGTCAGCTGCACCGACCGGACGGCGTCCTTCACGGCCCTCGGGCGCGAGAGGTACCGGTAGTCGGCGTCGCAGCCCGGCGTCCCGCTCTGGCAGAACGGGATCCCCGCGTCCAACGCGCCGTCGTAGGTCGGGTCGAGCTCCTCGCGGTAGATCCGCTGGGTGAGGTCCCAGTAGTACGCGTAGTGGTAGGGCCACAGGAACTCCGAGCCCTTCGCGAACCCGGCGCGGATCATCGCGTCGTGCGCGGCCTGGTCCCCCGTCGCGGCGTACGCCGGGTAGTGCCTCAGCGCGGCCGGCAGGTACGTGAAGAGGTTCGGCCCGGCGGCGCGGAACAGCGTGCCCTCCCAGTCGAGGCCGCCGTCGTACATCCGCGGGTGGTTCTCGAGCTGCCAGCGGGTGAGGTAGCCGCCGTTGGAGATGCCGAACATGTACGTCCGCCGGGGCGCGTGCCCGTAGCGCTGGGCCACCACCTGCTTGGTGGCGCGGGTGAGCTGGGTGACGCGGCGGTTCCACTCCCGGATCGAGCCGCCGGGGCTCGACCCGTCGCGGTAGAAGGTCGCGCCGTCGTTGCCCTTGTCGGTGCTGGCGAACGCGTAGCCCTTGGCGAGCACCCAGTCGCTGATGATGAAGTCGTTGGCGTACTGCCGCCGGGTGCCCGGCGCACCGCTGACCACGAGCTTGCCGTTCCACCGGGCGGGCAGGCGGATCACGAACTGCGAGTCGTGGTTCCAGCCGTTGTTGGTG
>DASTGV010000399.1:0-2091 GCA_035718765.1 Nocardioidaceae bacterium | reverse complement strand
AGCCTGCTGCCGGCGAGGTCCGGCCGGCCACCCCGGCTGACCACGGCCGAGACCCCGGCCTCGGGGTACGACGCGGCCGCGAGTGCCGCCGCCGCGCCGGTGCTCGCCCCGAACAGGCCCACCGGAAGCCCCCGGGTCCGGGGGTCGGCGGCCAGCCAGCGGAGCACCGCGCGCAGCCGCCCGGCGAGCAGGTCGACGTCGAACACGTTGTCGCGCCGCTGCTCCTCCGCGGGCGTGAGCAGGTCGAGCAGCAGGGTCGCCATGCCCGCGGCGTTGAGGCGGTCGGCGACGAAGCCGTTGCGGGGGCTGAACCGGCTGCTCCCGCTGCCGTGAGCGAACGCGACCACGCCACGGGCGTGCGGCGGCACCGCCAGCCGGCCGGCCAGGGTCACGCCCTCGGCCGCGGGGACCTCCACGTCGGCCGAGGTCACCGCCGTGCTCTCCAGCATCGAGACCACCTCCGCGTCCGAGACCTGGTCGAAGTCGACGTACCACTGGCCGACGCTGGAGAAGCCCGCCGGCACCATCAGCGCGACCACGCTGTCGGCCTCGTCCCGCAGCCGGTCGACGGCCTCCCGGGAGGCGGTCGGCACCGCGACCACGACGAGGGTCGCGCCCGCGGCGCGAGCGACCCGGCAGGCGGCCACCATCGTCGACCCGGTGGCCAGGCCGTCGTCGACGAGCAGCACGGCGCGCCCGCGGAGCGGCACCGGCGGCCGGGACCCGCGCAGCCGACGGCCGCGCGACTCCACCTCGGCACGCTCGCGGAGCTCCACCTGCGTCACCTCGTCCGGGCGTACCCCGGACACCCGGATCACGTCGTCGTTGAGCACGGTCACGCCGCCCTCGCCCACGGCGCCCATCGCCAGCTCGGGCTGGAACGGCAGGCCCAGCTTGCGCACCACCAGGATGTCGAGGGGCAGACCGAGGTGGTGTGCCACCTCGACCCCGACGGGCACCCCGCCGCGGGGCACCGCGAGCACCAGCGCGTCCTCGAGGTGCAGCTCTTCGAGGCGCTCGGCGAGCAGCCTCCCCGCTTCGCGGCGGTCCCGGAGCCGGTGCACGGCGGACCCTCAGTCGTCCGCAGCACCCGCCGTCTCGGCGGTGTGCTCGTAGTGGTGGACGACCGCGTCGGGGCCGGGGAAGACCAGGCCCTCGTGGCCGGTGTCGGACCAGCGGACAAGGAACGGCGGGGCGCCGTCCTTGCCGCGGACCTCGAGGATCTCTCCGTCGCGCGTCGGGTCGTCGACGTGGACGCCGTGCACGATCAGCCGGTCTCCCACGGACGCGTACATCGCAGCCTCCCCTGCTGGACCCGGTGACCCGGGCGCGGACCCTCCGCCTCTCCTCAGCCTGTGCCGGGCCCGGTGTCCCGGGCAGGGTCGAAGGTCCCCGCGGGACCTTCGGACCTGCCCGCCCCCGCGCCCGGCGACGACGATGCAGGTGAGGTGATGACGATGGCCCGCACCGTGCTCCGCTGGGTGCTCCTCTGCGCAGCCGCCGAGGCGCTCGGGATGACCACCTCCGCAGTCGCGGCCCGGTTGTCCGACAGCGCGTTCCCCGAGCCGCGCAGCGGCGCCGCGGCGGCCGGCGCGCTCGGCGTGATCGTGGCCGGCGGGCTGGTGGAGGGCACCGCCCTCGGCCTGGCGCAGGTCGCCGGCCTCCGCCCCTGGCTGCCCCGGCTGCACCGGGCCGCCTACCTGGGCGTGACCGTCGCGGTCGCGGGGCTCGGCTGGGCCGTCGCGTCGGCACCGCAGGCGCTCGGCGACGACCAGGGCGGCGCGTCACCGCCGGCCGCCCTGATGGTGCTCGGCGGCGCCGGGATCGGTCTGGTGATGGGCCCGGTGCTCGGCGGCGCCCAGGCCCTGGTGCTGCGCGGGCAGGCCCCGCGGCCGTGGCGCTGGCTCCTCGCCAACGCGGTGGCCTGGCCCCCGGCGATGGCGCTGATCATGCTCGGCGCGACGACCCCGGACGCGTCGTGGTCGACACCGGCGGTGGCCCTGACCGGCACCGTGACCGGGCTGGTCGCGGGGGCGACGCTGGGTGCCGTGCTGGGCAGGTTCGTCCCGTCGGTCACGCAGGCCTGATCCT
>DASTGV010000398.1:0-3214 GCA_035718765.1 Nocardioidaceae bacterium | reverse complement strand
CTGGCTCGGTCACAGCAACGTCGGACCTGCGCCGGCTCGGCGACGCGGGCTGGGCACCGACGCGGTTCGTCCGTCCTGAGGAAACCGTGCGCGAGCGGTCGCCCGAAGCGCCGGGAGTCGCCCGTTCGCGCATGGTTTCCGCCTAGGAGCGCAGGGAGCACATAGAGAAGCCGACTTCGTGTGGGCCGAGCACATAGGGCCGGGTGGTCGGTTCGCCCTACCGTCGTGACCCATGAGTGAGACGACCGTCACGCCAGCCGCCGGACCCCTGACGGGGCGGACCGCCCTCGTGACCGGGGCCGCCAGCGGGATCGGCCGGGCCGTCGCGGCCCGGCTGGCCGCGGACGGCGCGCGGGTCCTGGTGCTGGACCGCGACGAGGCCGGCGCCGCGGAGGTGGCCGCGGACCTCGGCGGCGAGCACCTGGTCGCCGACCTGTCCGACGGTGCGTCCATCGAGGCGCTCGGCCTCGGCCGCGACGTGCACGCCGACATCCTGGTCAACAACGCCGGCGTGCAGCACGTGGCGCCGGTGGAGGACTTCGACCCGGAGCGGTTCGGCTTCATCCAGCGGCTGATGCTCGAGGCGCCGTTCCGGCTGGCGCGCGGCCTGCTGCCGGGCATGTACGACCGCGGCTGGGGTCGCCTCGTGCACGTCTCCTCCGTGCACGGCCACCGCGCGTCGCCGTACAAGGCGGCCTACGTCTCGGCCAAGCACGGTCTCGAAGGTCTCTCCAAGGTCATCGCCTTGGAGGCGGCGGGCAAGGGCGTCACCAGCAACACGGTGTGCCCGGGCTACGTCCGCACCCCCCTGGTCGAGGGCCAGATCACCGACCAGGCCCGCACCCACGGAATCGACGAGGACGAGGTCCTCGACGAGGTCCTGCTCGCCAGGACCCCGGTGAAGCGGCTCGTCGAGCCCACGGAGGTGGCCGACCTCGTCGGCTTCCTGTGCGGGCCCGGCACCGACTCGGTCACCGGCAGCTCATTTCTCATGGATGGCGGCTGGACCGCCGCGTGAAAGGAAACATCGCCATGTCCACGCAAGCCCAAGCAGCCTCCACGGCCGGCACGCCGGGTGCGGCGCCGACCAACGGCATCGTCAAGGTCGTCTTCGCCAGCCTGATCGGCACCGCCACCGAGTGGTACGACTTCTTCCTCTACGGGTCCGCGGCCGCCCTGGTCTTCGGCACCCTGTTCTTCCCGTCCTCGGACCCCGTGACCGCCACCCTGCTGGCGTTCGGCACCTACGCGCTCGGCTTCGCCGCCCGCCCGCTCGGCGGTGTGGTGTTCGGCCACTTCGGTGACCGCGTCGGCCGCAAGAAGATGCTCGTCGTCTCGCTGATGATGATGGGCCTGGCGACCATCGCGATCGGTCTGCTGCCGACGTACGCCACCCTCGGCATCGGTGCGCCGATCCTGCTGCTGGTCTGCCGGCTGGTGCAGGGCTTCGCGGTCGGCGGCGAGTGGGGCGGCGCGGTGCTGATGGCCGCCGAGCACGGCCGCGAGGACCAGCGCGGCTTCTGGGCCTCGTGGCCGCAGGCCGGCGTGGCGATGGGCAACCTGCTCGCCACCGGTGTGCTGTTCGTGCTCTCGGCGGTGCAGAGCGACGACGCGTTCAACGCGTGGGGCTGGCGCATCCCGTTCCTGCTCTCGGCCGTCCTCGTGTTCGTCGGCCTCTGGGTCCGGCTGTCCATCGAGGAGTCCCCGGTCTTCAAGGAGGCGCAGGCCGAGATCGCGGAGAAGAAGGACGAGGCTTCGCACGTCCCGATCCTCGAGGTGTTCAAGAAGTACCCGCGCGAGGTGCTCGTCGCGATGGGCATGCGGATCGCCGAGAACACGTCGTACTACATCTTCACGGTCATCGTGATCACCTACATCGTCGAGTTCGCCCAGCAGGACAAGGGCCCGGTGCTGAAGGCGCTGCTCATCGGCTCGGTCGTGCACTTCGTGTGGATCCCGATCGTGGGCGCGATCTCCGACAAGGTCGGCCGTCGCCCGCTCTACCTCCTCGGTGCCGTCGGCGTCGCGGCCTGGTCGTTCGTGTTCTTCGGCCTGCTCGACTCCAGGAGCGACGGCAAGATCATCCTCGCGGTGGTCGTCGGCCTGATGCTGCACGCGCTGATGTACGCCCCGCAGGCGGCGTTCTTCTCCGAGCTGTTCGGTACGTCGGTCCGCTACACCGGCGCGTCGGTGGGCTACCAGCTGGCGTCGATCTTCGCCGGTGCCATCGCCCCGCTCGTCGCGGTGGCCCTGCTCGGCGACGTCAAGCACCCGAACACCACCGCGGTCAGCCTGTACGTGACCGTGGCGTCTGTGCTCACGATCATCGCGGTGCTGTTCGCGAAGGAGACCCGCGCGAGCTCGCTGCGCCACGACCGGGTCGTCCGCGGAGCGCACGCGGAGGTCTGAGAGGGGTCAGTGCGGCAGCCGGTGTCGCCACGGCCGCGGCCCGCCCAGGGCCGCGGCCCGGCGCTCCAGCCGCAGCCTGCGGACCGGCTCGTCGTCGTAGGGGGGCAGCGGTCCGGTGACCAGCTGCAGCAGGTGGTCCGCCAGCCCGTCGTTGCGCACCAGCGCGGGACCGTGCAGGTAGCTGCCGACCACCCGGCCCTGCACGGCACCCTCCGTGGCGCCGTCGCCGTTGCCCACCCCGCGCACCAGCCGCGCCAGCGGGCGGGCGGCCGGTCCGAGGTGCGCGTCCCCCTGGTGGTTCTCGAAGCCGGTGAGGAACCCGTGCTCGCTCTCGGCCAGCACCTCGCCCACGGCCCGCTGTCCCGCGATGCGACCGCAGCGGGCGTCGAGCAGGCCCAGCCCGTGGCGGTGCCGGCCGTCGGGACCGGCGAACTCGTGGCTCAGGAGCTGGAACCCGGCGCACACCCCGAAGCAGGCCGCGCCCGCCTCGACGGCGTCCTCCAGCGGCCGCCCCTCGACGAGGTGCTCCCAGGCCAGCAGCATGGCGGCGTCCTCGCCCCCGCCGATCAGGTAGATGTCGCCGGTGCGCGGCAGCGGGTCGTGCACGCTCGTCTCCAGGACGTGGCACGCCAGGCCGCGGGCGGTCGCCCGGTGCACCAGGGCGGTGGCGTTGCCACGGTCGCCGTAGGTCCCCAGGAGGTCCGGGTAGACCAGCACCACCGTGATCGCGGAGTCACCGGCCATGACCGAGCACCCGTCGGGCTTCCTGGAAGGCGGTGTAGTTGGCCACCACGTTCACCTCACC
>DASTGV010000397.1:0-2689 GCA_035718765.1 Nocardioidaceae bacterium | reverse complement strand
AGACATGATGCTCTGGATTGCCGTCGGCCTGACCGCCTGGACGCTCTCGGGCACGTTCGTCGGGGTGGTCATCGGACGAACGGTGCAGCTGCGGGACGCGCTCTTCTAGGTCGAGGCCGACGCGGTCACGCGGACCGCGGTGCCGGGTCGGGCCGACCCCGTCCCGGCGAGGCTCGCAAGGACCGTCTCCAACAGCTCCGCCAGTGCACGGTCCCGCTCGAGACCCCGGAACGCGCGGGTGGCATCGACCGCCGCCTCGACCGTCCGGAAGGCCGGGCCTCTGCGGTACAGCCGGCTCGCCAGCAGCATCCACGACGTCCATCCGGCCTCCCGGCCGGCCGCCTCCCGACGGAGCTCGGCGTCGGCCAGCCGGCTCAGGTGCCGCAGCAGCAGAGACCGCCGCCAGCGCGAGGCCACCTCGGCACACGCCCTGGCCACGCGCGGGTACGTCGTCTCGTCGCCCCCCGCAGTCGCCAGCCGGGGCACGAACCGGGCCAGCCGCTGCCGGCCGCCGTCGGACGACGCGTCGTTCACCAGCCGGGCCAGGTGTGCGACCAGCGGATGCGTGCAGACCGGCTCGTCGCTCCACGGCAGACCCACGAAGCGGGAGACCGCCTCCATCAGGCACACGCCGTCCTCCGGGCCGAGATGCGACCCCCGGGAGAGCCGAGCAGGGACGGCTGCTCGACCGGTGAGCTCAGGTGAGGACGTCATGACTCCTCCTCGTCGTCGACAGTAAGGCGTTCCCGAGCGGGCCACCGAGGCTCATGGCAGCCTCAGCAGGACCTTGAGGACCCAGTACGCGAGTGCGGCCGCCAGGGCGGCGGCGGGGAACGTCAGCACCCAGGCCACCACGATGGAGCGCGCCACGCCCCAGCGGACCGCGGACACCCGGCGGGTCGCGCCGGCCCCCATGATGGCCGAGGTGATGGTGTGCGTGGTCGACACCGGAGCCTGGTACACGAACGCCGTCACGTACAGGACCGACGCGGCGACGGACTCCGAGGCGAACCCCCGGGCCGGGTCGAGATGGATGATGCGGCGGCCCAGGGTGCGCATGATGCGCCACCCACCCGAGTAGGTGCCGAGGGAGATGGCACTCGCCGAGGCGACGATGACCCAGGTCGGCAGGGGGTCGCTGCTCGACACGTAGCCACCGGTCGCCAACGCCAGGAAGATGACCCCCATCGTCTTCTGCGCGTCCTGCAGTCCGTGCCCGAGCGCCATCGCGGACGCCGAGATGCTCTGCGTGAACCGGAACCCGCGGTTCGTCTTGTGCTGGTTCCGCTTCCGGAACCCCCACATGATGGCGATCATCAGCGCGAAAGCGAGGCTGAAGCCGACCACCGGCGAGATCACCATCGGGATGACCACCTTGTCGAGGAACACCGACCAGTGCACCAGGCTCCCGGACGCGATGGCCGCGCCGATCAGCCCGCCGATGAGCGCGTGCGACGAGGAGGACGGCAGGCCGAAGTACCAGGTGATGAGGTTCCACGCGATGGCGCCGAACAGGCCGCCCATCACGACGACCAACCCGTGCGCGGCCGACCCACCCGGCACGATCGTGTCGGACACGGTGTGCGCGACGGCCTGCCCGAGGAACGCGCCGACGAAGTTCATCACCGCCGCCACCACCAGCGCGATCCGTGGCGTCAACGCCCGGGTGGACACCGAGGTGGCGATGGCGTTCGCCGCGTCATGGAAGCCGTTGGTGAAGTCGAACACGAGAGCCACCACCACCAACGCGATGATGATGCCGACGATCATCCACGCTCACCTGCTCCCCGCCACCTCCGACCGCTCGGTGTCGGTGGCCGGTCCGGCGGCCGACCGGCCGACGCTGCGTGCGGCAGTCCTTCCCATGGTGCGCCCGAAGTGGCGCTGACGACAGGTCCGGGAGGCCACCCGTGTCGTCCGTTCTTGGGGATCCCAAGAACCGGCGGCTGTCGGATCCTGGTGACGACACCTCGAGGGAGGACGGCTGATGGCCAGCGCAGTGATCGAGCTCGTGCTGTCCGGTCGACGGCGCCGGGCGCTGGTGCTGACCTTGTCGGTGGTCGCCCCGGTCGTGGTGTGCGCCGTGAGCGCCGCGCTGCGGAACGTGGTGTCGAGCACCTCGGCGGCGCTGGTCCTCGTGCTGTGCGTGGTCGTCGCCGGCACGAGCGGGCAACGGGTCGCCGCCTTCATCGCCGCAGCAGCCGGCGGCGTCAGCTTCGACTACTTCCTCACCCAGCCCTACCACGAGCTGGCCATCGCCGACCCCGACGACGTCGAGGTCACGGTCCTGCTGGTCGTGATCGGCGTGATCGTCACGGAGGTGACGCTGTGGGGGTTCCGCCAGCAGTCCCGGGCCGCGCGACGGTCCGGCTACCTCGACGGCGCACTGACGGCCGCCGAGCACGCTGCGCGCGGGGAGATGCCGACCCCGACGCTGGTCCGGTTCATCGCGGACCAGATCACGGAGATCCTCGGGGTCTCGTCCTGCCGCTTCGTCATGGGGCCGGTGCACGACACCCGACTCGCCCGGCTCGACCACGAGGGAAACGTGACGAGGAACGGCAGGACCCTCGACGTCGAGCGGGACGGGCTGCCGGTCGACGAGGAGACCGCCCTCGAGGTGGGGCGCGGCGCCGAGACGTGGGGACACTTCGTGATCACCTCGGCATCCGCCGTGGCGTACCCGACC
>DASTGV010000396.1:0-5985 GCA_035718765.1 Nocardioidaceae bacterium | reverse complement strand
TATACCGGTTCATGAGCGTCACGTGGTGACGCCGACCGATGGTGCGTACAGCAGCTGGAGCTACGAAGGCGCCAGACGATCTGGGTCTTCACGACCCCGCGGGTTGACGTGATGCGCAACCACGACCTCCGCGTGCTTGCGCCAGCCGCCGCCTTCATCGGGATGCCGGAACTGACGCCGCACGACCTGAGGTACTCCGCGTCGGGCCAGGCCGTGCAGGCCGGCGCCAACGTGACGGCGGTGCAGCGGATGCCCGGGCACACCTCGGCGGCGACCGGGCTGTTCAACGACGACCTGGACGCCGTCGCGGCTCGGCTCGTGCGGACTATGTGCGGACTGCGGCCGCTTCGGACGACGTTCTGACGTTCGAGGTCGGAGGCAAGGATGCCTCCTGAACTGCGGTGTTGCTTGGTAGGGCGGGTGGGGCTCGAACCCACGACCCAAGGATTATGAGTCCTCTGCTCTGACCGGCTGAGCTACCGCCCCGCGTACGACGGGCGTGGTGCCGACGAACGCGGAGCGAAGCCTACCGACATGGGCCGGGGACGGCTCCGCCTCCGCCCGGATGTGCCGGGCGGAGGCGGCTGCGTGGAGGCGGTCCTGCTCAGGGCCGGACGCGCACCGAGCGGCTGTGGGCCGCCGGGTGGGCCGGGCCGCCCTTGTACGACCAGCGGTAGTAGGTCGTCCTCCGCGGCGACACCGTGCTCCGGACGGCGCCGGTGTCGCTGGTGCGCTTGCTGGTCACCTTCACCCAGCCCGACGTACCCGTGCGGCGCTGGAGCGTGACGGGCGCACCCGCGATGCGGCTGCCGGCGGCGGTGCCGAGCGCCCCGCTCACCCGGTGGCCCCTCGCCTTGGCCGTCAGCGTGGTCGGGGCGGCCGCCGTGGCGGTCGCGCCGGTCCGCGTGGACGTCGAGGTCGCGGTGGAGGTGGACGACGCCGTGGTCGACGACGTGGTCCCGGAGGCGGCGGACGGCGAGGAGCCGGCCAGCCAGGCGGCCTTGGCGTTGTCCCAGACCGACTTGTCGGTCGTCAGCGTGACGCCGGGGGGCAGGACGTTCTTGCAGCCGCCGGCGGTGGCGTAGGAGCCCTTGCCGGTCCACACGACCTTCACGTTCTCGTAGGTGCCGGCGGGCCACACCTGCGGAGCACACCCGGTGTAGGAGGGCATGTCCAACCGGAAGACGCTGTTGCGGATCGTCACCTTGGAGGCGGCGGCCTCGCTCCACTTCCAGATGCCGTGTGCGCCGAGCCAGGTGGACCCGTTCTGCGCGCAGCGCCCCTGCTGGACCTTGGTGCTGTTGCAGTAGTTCGGGCCGAGCGGCTGCGGGTTGATGTACATCAGCGAGTTCTCGACGGTGAGGCTGGAGGGTCCGAAGCCGTTCGGGGCGCCGTGGTTGGACCAGGTCGGCCGCTCGGCGAAGCCGGTGAAGCAGCCGTCGAACATCGAGTTCCTGATGACCACGTTCATCGGCTTCTCCGCCGTACCGGTGCCCTCGTTCTCCAGGCAGTCGTCACGGATCATCTCCGCCCGCACGTGGTCGAGGTAGTAGGTGTGGGAGGCGTCCTGGGTGTTGGGGTCGTAGGCGTCCTCGATGTTGGAGACCGAGGTGTTGCGAAGCACCGCCCAGTTGCCGGCCGTCGTGGTGAGGGTCTGCCGGAAGCCCTCCCCGCCCAGCCTCGTGCCGCCGTCCTCGCCGTTGTACCACTGGTCGCGGGTGGCGGTCTGCGGCACGCGCCCGTCGACGCTGCCGCCGATGATGCAGCCCTTCGTGAAGGCGTCGGAACGGACCGGGTAGTAGTGGGAGCTGGTGGGGGTGCTGTTCCACACCGCACCCGTGAGGTTCCAGGTCTGGTTGTTGTTGGTCTGGTTGATGTAGCCGCTCTGGCTTCCCGCGGTCTTGGTGAGGCTGGTGGCCGGGCACGTCGGCACGGTGGTGGCGCTCTGGGACGGGCCGGCCGTGAGGACCAGCAGCCCGGGTGCGGCGAGCACACTCACCGCAGCGACGAGCTTCATTCTCTTGGACATCGGACTCCTACTGCTTGCACTACAGGGGCTTCGGACGCGGCGCGGGGCACCGGCGTCCAGGGCGAGCGAGCCGCACGGCGACAGGGGTGCGCCGCGGCGGTGCGATCTCGCAGGTGGTGGGGTCGACGAGCCGAGGCTCGGGTCAACGAACGACCGACGGACGTGCTCGGGCACGGACGACGGTGTGGTCCGGTGTGGCTGACTGGTCCCGCATTGCTTCCTCCCTCGGGGCCCCGCGCGGCAGGTATTGCCACACCCAGACGACCTGAAACCGGGATGAACCGGTCCGGGTCCGCCTCGCCCCGCCGGTCTTCGGCTGGTCGGCACTGCGCGAACCATCGACTCCACCGGGTCCGCGCAGGTGAGCGGCCGTTTGACGGCCTTTGCTCCTGAACGGGTGGAGTGTCGGTTGTCCGTTCTGACGACTTGAGGAGGGTATGCACCAGTGGTCTACGACGATTGGCGTAGACGCGGAGTTACACGTGCGTCAGGGCGCGTACGGCGAAGCGGGTGTGCTAAGGCGCGTTGGGAGAGGCCGCGGACGCGGACGCGGAGTCGACGACACGCTCTTACGAGGTCGCGGGCTGCTCCGTCGGCACACCCCCTACGGGCACGCGTCCTCGGCGGCCCTGGCCGCCGCGAGGTCCGCCTTGGCGGTGGCCAAGGCGGCACGGGCGGCCACCCGGTCGGCCTTGATCGCGGCGAGGAGCGCACGCTTGAAGGTGAGCAGGCTGCGGGCCTCGGCGGCGTCGCGCCGCTCCGCCCGGGCCTGGGCCCGCAGCGCCGCGAGGCCGTCCGTGGTCGAGCCGGAGCGGGCCTGCCTCGCCAACGCCCGCAGCTCGGCGCGCGACTGCGCCAGCTCGGCCCGGGCCTCGTGACGCTTCGCGGCGACGAGCCGGCCGAGCGGGCGGTTGGCTGCCCTGAACGCGGCGCGCGCGTCGGCGACGGCCTGCTCGGCGGTGGTGACGGCCGCAGCGGCCGCGGTCCCGTCACACGTGGTCTCGTCCGCGGAGGCGGCCGGTGCCAGCGGGGCGGCGAGGACGGTGGTCAGGACGGCGGCCGTGAGGGCACGGCGGGCGGTGTCGCGCATGAATGTCTCCCAAGGTGCGGGCCGGTGGGGAACCGGCCATCGAGAGATTCGGCGTCCGCCGCCCCCGACTTGAGCCGCGGCGGTGACGCACCGCCGCCCTACGGGAGGACCCGCACCGCCCGGCTCCGGGTCGGGGCGTTGCGTTCGTCGCCACGGAAGCACCAGCGGAACCAGGTCGCGCGGGCCGGCCGCACCGTACGCCGTACGTGGCCACTGCCGTCGGAGGTGGGGCGGGCGGCGGTGCTCCACCGCGACGACCCGGCCGCTCGCCGCTGCAGCAGGACGGGCTTCCCGTCGAGCCGGCGGCCCGCAGCGGTGCTCAACGTGCCGAGCACGCGGTGGCCCATGGTCCGCGCGGACAGCCGGGTGTCGGTCCGGGTGCCGGGCCCCGGGGGCGGCGACGGCTCGGGCGGCTTGGTGTCCCACGGCTGCCCGGCCAGCCAGGCCGCCTTGGCCCGGTCCCAGACGCCGAGGTCGGTGGTGAGCCGCACACCCGGAGGCAGCGTGTTCGCGCACCCGCCGGCCGACGCGTAGGGCCCCGGCCCCGCCCACACCAGGATGTCGTCCTGGTAGGTCCCGTCCGGCCACTGCTGGCTGACGCACCCGGAGTAGGACGGCAGGTCCAGGCGGAAGATCGAGTTGCGGACGACCACGGTGCTCGCGGCGGCGCTGCTCCACTTCCAGATGCCGTGCGCGCCCAGCCACACGCTCGGCTCGGCGGTGGCCACGCAGCGGCCGACCAGGGTCAGCGACGTCGAGCAGTAGTTGGGTCCCAGGGGCTGTGGCTGCACGTAGAGCAGCGAGTGCTCCACGTCGAAGGTCTGCGTGCCGGTGCCGTTGGGCAGGCCGTCACCGACCGAGGGCGGCCGCTCGGCGAAGCCCGTGAAGCAGCCGTCGAACAGGCTGTCCCGCACGAGGACGCTCATCGGGACCTGCGTCGTGCCCCGGCCCTCGTTCTCGATGCAGTCGTCGCGGATGTAGTGCGCCTGCACGTGGTCGAGGTAGAGCATGTCGCCGGGGTTGACCCCGTTGGGGTCGTAGGCGTCCTCGTAGTCGGAGACGTAGGTGTTCCGGACCAGCAGGTAGTTGCCGGGGCTGTCCGTCAGGGTCTGCCGGAAGCCCTCGCCGCCCATCCGCGGACCGCCGTCCTGCCCGTCGTACCACTGGTCGCGGGTGAGGCTCTCCGGGACGTCGCCGTAGATCCGGGCACCGACGATGCAGCCGCGGGTCCAGGTCTCGGAGCGCACCGGGTACAGGATCGGCTTCGGAGCGACGTGGTCCCAGACCGCGCCGGTGAGGTCCCAGGTCGCGTCCGTGGCCGTCTCGTAGATCCCGGTGGTCTGCGAGCCGGTCCTGGTCAGGGTGGTGGGCGGGCAGCCGGGAAGGGCCTCGGCACCCGTGGACCCGCCATAGCTCCCGAGCACCGTCAGCGGCGTCACGACGGCCAGCACCGCGGCGCCGAGACGTAGGGGGTGTCTCGCCATGGCGACCTCCAACGGGACCCCCTGGAGCGTCATGGTGGCGGCCGGCCCTGAGCGTGACCAACGGACGACGCCGTACTTCTGCTACGTCGATCAGGGGAGGCCTGGCTGCCCCGTCGAGGTGGACGGGCGGCCGTCGAGAGCCGGTGTCGCGCCCGGGCGACGTACGGTGACATTCCCCGCAGCCCGCGCACCGCCCTGGAGACTGACGCATGGCCCACCGGTTCGACGACATCACCATCGAGCAGCTCCGTGCCGCCGGCGGTCTCAAGTGGTCGCAGTACCCGGAGGCGATCGGCTCGTTCGTCGCGGAGATGGACTTCGGCACCGCTCCCCCGGTGCTGGACGCGATCCGGGACGCCGTCGACCGCGGGCTGTTCGGCTACCTGCCCGAGGCGCTGGCACGGCGGCTCGGCGAGGCGTGGGCGGGCTTCGCCCGGGAGCGCTACGGCTGGGAGGTGCCGGCCGAGCGGGTCCGGCCGCTGGCCGACGTGGTGGCCGGCCTGACCTCCGCGATCGACTTCTTCTCCGCGCCGGGGGCGCCGGTGATCCTGCCGACCCCGGCGTACATGCCGTTCCTGGTCGTCCCGCCGTGGATGGGCCGCGCCGTGATCGAGGTGCCGATGGCGCGCGACGGCGACCGCTACGTCTACGACCTCGACGCGCTGGACGCGGCCTTCGCGGCCGGCGGCGACCTGCTCGTGCTGTGCAACCCGCACAACCCGATCGGCCGGGTCCTCCGGCCCGACGAGATGCTGGCGGTCGCCGAGGTGGTCGAGCGGCACGGCGGCCGGGTGTTCTCCGACGAGATCCACGCGCCGCTCGTGTACGACGGGCACACCCACGTCCCGTACGCGAGCCTCACGGAGGAGACCGCCGCGCACACGGTCACCGCGGTGTCCGCGTCGAAGGCCTGGAACCTGCCCGGCCTCAAGTGCGCGCAGCTGGTGCTCTCCAACGACGCGGACGCCGCGCGCTGGCAGGAGGTCGGCTTCATGGCCGAGCACGGTGCGTCGAACCTCGGGGTGGTCGCGAACATCGCGGCCTACGAGGCCGGTGGCCCGTGGCTCGCCGAGGTGCTCGACTACCTCGACGGCAACCGGCGGCTGCTCGGCGACCTGCTCGCCGAGCGGCTTCCCGAGGTCGGCTACGAGCCGCCCGAGGGCACCTACCTCGCGTGGCTCGACTGCCGGCGCCTCGACCTCGGCGACCATCCCGCGGAGGTCCTGCTCGAGCGCGCCGGGGTCGCGCTGACCGACGGACCCGCCTGCGGCCGGGCGGGGGCCGGCTTCGCCCGGCTGAACCTGGCGACGCCGCGGCCGATCCTCGAGCAGAAGGTCGCACGACTCGCCGACGCGCTGGCCCGGCGGTAGGACGTAGGGAGG
>DASTGV010000395.1:0-8615 GCA_035718765.1 Nocardioidaceae bacterium | reverse complement strand
GCCCGCGGGGTGAGCCCGTCGCCGCAGATCTTGTCGCGCGGGAAGGACGCCTTCTCCAGCAGCAGCACGTCGAGACCGGCGTTGGCGAGGTGGTAGGCGGTGCTCGCACCGGCCGGTCCGGCCCCGACGACGATGACGTCGGCCTGCCGCGCGTCGGCGGACGTCCGAGTCATGCGGGGTACCTCGATCACTGGGTCTCGCGGGTGCGTCATGTGCCTTTGTGAAAACCTTCACTAGTGGCACCAGCGTGCAGTCTAGAGGTCTCCGTCACATCTCGCGACCCACCCCCCTGCCCCGTGCCGGCACCCTCGAAACCCGTCCTGACCTGGGCATTTAGGTTACGTCCCTGTTGCGTTATTTGCCCCGGTCCTGCGGGGCGGCGACTCCCGGCAACCGGACGCGCCCGGGTGGCGGTCAGGCGGTGGCGCGGTGCAGGGCGACGATGCCGCCGGAGAGGTTGCGCCACTCGGGGCGCTGCCAGCCGGCCTGGGCGATCCGGGCGGCGAGCGCCGACTGGTCCGGCCAGGCCCGGATCGACTCGGCGAGGTAGACGTACGCGTCGGGGCTCGAGGAGACCGCGCGGGCGATCGAGGGCAGGGCGCGCATGAGGTACTCGACGTACACCATGCGGAACGGCGCGAACGTCGGGTGGCTGAACTCGCAGACCACCAGGCGGCCGCCCGGCCGGGTGACGCGGAGCATCTCGCGCAGCCCGGCGTCGGGGTCGACGATGTTGCGCAGCCCGAAGGAGATCGTCACCGCGTCGAAGGTGTCGTCCGCGAACGGCAGCCGGGTGCCGTCGCCGGCGGTGAACCCCAGGTGCGGCCGGGCCCGCTTGCCGACCCTCAGCATCCCGAGGGAGAAGTCGCAGGGGACGACGGTCGCGCCCCGGTCGGCGAACGGCTGGCTGGACGTGCCGGTGCCGGCGGCGAGGTCGAGCACCGTCTCCCCGGGCCGCGGGTCGACCGCGTCGACGACGACCCGGCGCCAGCGACGGTCCTGGCCGAGGGACAGCACGGCGTTGGTCAGGTCGTAGCGGCGTGCGACGTCGTCGAACATCGCGGCGACCTCCGCGGGTCGCTTGTCGAGCTGGGCACGGGTCACGCGGTCACCCTACGCATCGCCCTCGGTGTGGGGTGCGAGCGGTCACAGCCGTAGGCTGGCGCATCGTGAGCGAGCCGACCACCGACCTGGGCACGCCCGACCCCGGCCGGGAGTCGGCGCCCCTGGTCGTGCGCACCGTCCTCGTCGACGACGCCGGCCCCCTGCTCGACCTGCTGCCGCCGACCTCCGACGTGACCGCGTGGGTACGGCGCGGCGAGGGCCTGGTCGGCTGGGGCACCGCCGCGGTCTGCCGCACGCGGGGCCCGGGCCGGTTCGCGCAGGCCCGCGAGTGGTGGAGGGACCTGGCCGGCAGCGCCGTGGTCCGCGACGAGGCCACGCTGCCCGGCACCGGCCTGGTCTGCTTCGGCTCCTTCGCCTTCGCCGACGAGCCCGGCGACAGCGTCCTGGTGGTGCCCGAGGTGCTCGTCGGTCGCCGGGGCGGGGTCACCTGGGTGACCACCATCGGCGTCGGCTCGATCCCGGCGCGCCCCGACCTGTCCCCTTCCGAGCCCCCGGCGGCCCCGCCGGGCGTGACCTTCGCCGACGGTGCGCTGAGCGGCACCGAGTGGGAGACCGTGGTCGCCGAGGCGGTCCGCCGGATCAACGCCGGTGCGCTGGAGAAGGTGGTGCTCGCGCGGGACCTGTACGCCACCGCCCGCGAGGAGGTGGACGTCCGCTGGCCGCTGGGGCGGCTGGCGACGTCGTACCCGATGTGCTGGACGTTCCACGTCGACGGCCTGTTCGGCGCCACCCCCGAGATGCTGGTACGGCGCGAGCGGGGACTGGTCACCTCCCGGGTGCTGGCCGGCACGATCCGGCGTACCGGTGACGACGCGCGGGACCTGGCGCTGGCCGCCACCCTGGCCCGGTCCTCGAAGGACCTGGAGGAGCACGAGTACGCGGTCCGGTCGGTGGCCGACGCGCTCGCGCCGCACTGCTCGTCGATGAACGTCCCCGAGGCGCCGTTCGTGCTGCACCTGCCGAACGTCATGCACCTCGCGACCGACGTGGCCGGCGTGGTCCACGACACCGCCGACCCGACCGCGACCTCGCTCGACCTCGCGGCGTCGCTGCACCCGTCGGCCGCGGTCGGCGGCACCCCGACGGACCGGGCGACGGACCTGATCACCGAGATCGAGGGCATGGACCGCGGCCGCTACGCCGGACCGGTCGGCTGGATGGACGTGTCCGGGGACGGGGAGTGGGGGCTCGCGCTGCGGTCGGCGGAGATCGACGGAGCCCGGGTGCGGCTGTTCGCGGGCTGCGGGATAGTCGCGGACTCGGACCCGGCGGCCGAGCTGGCCGAGGGCCAGGCCAAGTTCGTTCCGGTCCGCGACTCCCTCGCAGACGACCGCTGACCCGCACCCCTGCGACGGGCCGCCGTCCTGGGTGGCGGCACCTCGGGACACCGCCACCCACGACGGCGATCGTGAGTGCGACGGCACCTCCCCGTGCAGGTGCGTCGGCGCCAGTCTCCCGGCCCGCACAGCGCTTCGTCTGTAGGCAAAGCGCGCCATGGACGTCGACCGTTCGGGCAGGAGACGCACCGCCCGTTCGGTCAGCCGCCCAGGTCGGAGCCGGGTTCGAGCCGCTGGTAGCTGCCCTCGGGGAGCAGGGTGTCGAGGTTGCGGCCGACGACCGACAGGCCGGTGTCGTTGAGCAGCCCGTCGTGCACGGCGACCGAGCGCGGGGCGCCGACCTCGCGCGCGAAGTCGATCACCTCGGAGATCCGGCTCCACGGCGCGTGGATCGGCAGGAACAGCACGTCGACGGGGCCGCCGGGCGGCGTGAACGAGTCGCCGGGGTGGTAGACGCGGGTGTCGCCCACGTCGACGACGTACCCGGAGTTGTAGAAGCGCGGCAGGTCCTCGTGGATGACCGCGTGCAGCTCGCCGACCGCCGTCACCGGCAGGCCCGCGTCGAACTGCTCGCCGGGCGACACCACGGTGACCCGCTCGGCGACCGCCGGGTCCCCGTCGGCGATCTGCTTGCGGACCGCCTCGATGGTCCAGATCGGGGCGTCGGTGGCCCGCAGCCGGTCCAGGTCGAGGTGGTCGAGGTGCTCGTGGGTGACGAGCACGGCGGTCGCGCCGTCGACCGCCTCCACGTCGGTGAAGGCGCCCGGGTCGACCACCAGGACGTGGCCGTCGTGCTCGAGGCGGACGCAGGCATGTCCGAACTTGGTGATCCTCATGGGGCCCAACGTACCCAGCCGGGTCAGCCGAGCCGGTTGTCCACGAAGCACCAGCGCCACTCCTCGCCGGGCTCGGCCGACCGCATCACCGGGTGCCCGGTCCCGTCGAAGTGCGCGCTGGCGTGCTTGCGCGGCGACGAGTCGCAGCAGGCCATGTGCCCGCACTCGAGGCACTTGCGCAGGTGCACCCAGGCGGTGAAGCCGTCGCGCACGCAGTCCTCGCACTCGAACTCGACACGGGACTCGACGTCATGCGGCGCGGCCTTCAGGTGCTCGCACGCGGCGATCGTGCCGGCGATGCCACGCACCGTCTCGGCGTTCTCGAGCTCCGCGGTGCGGGCGTTGCGGACGTCGAGCATCGACTCCTCGATGTCGAGCGCCGCGAGGACGTCCTCGACCACCTCGTGCGGGATGGTGCCGGTGCTGCGGACGTGCAGCACCTTCTGCCGCTCGGCCTGGAGCATCTCCAGGCGCAGCCGGGCGTAGGCCTCGCTGGGGGTCTCGTCCTCGGGGTGGGTGCTGCCGAGCCGCTCCCAGGCTGCGGTGTTGCGCTGCTCGGCCCGCTGGCGCAGCGCCTCGATCGTGTTGAACGGGTCGTCCTCCCGGGAGTGCAGGTCGAGCATCTCCAGGCCGGCCGCGGACGCCTTCTCGAACAGCGCCGCGCGGGCGAGCGCGTCCTCGCGCGGGTCCGGCGCCGTCAGCTTCAGCCAGCGCACCAGCATCGGCAGCGTCGACCCCTGCACCGTCAGGGTGCCGGCGGCCACCACGAGCGCGGTGAGGATCAGGGTCTCGCGGTAGTCGAAGCTCTCCGGGATCGCGAACGCCGCGGCCAGCGTCACCACCCCGCGCATGCCGGCCCAGCCGAGGACCGCGGTGTACTGCCACGACGGGTGCCGGCCGGTCTCCCTGTCGCGGCCCGGACGCACCAGCAGGTAGCGGGCCGGGAAGACCCACACCAGCCGCAGCACGACCACGGCGAGGAACGTCGAGACGCAGAGCTTGACCACGTCGGAGACGGGGACGCCGCTGGCGGCCACGTCCCGGAGGATCCAGCGGGCCTGCAGACCGATCAGCAGGAAGACGGTGTTCTCGAGCAGGAACTCGATGGTGCGCCAGTTGAGCCGCTCCGCGATCCGGGAGGTCGCGGTCTGCAGGATCGGAGCCTTGTGGCCGAGCAGCAGCCCCGCGATCACGACCGCCAGCACGCCGGAGCCGTGCACCGTCTCGGCCGCCACGTAGGCGACGAACGGCGTGACCAGCGACACGCTCGTGTCGATGACCGGGTCGGTGATCCGGCGGCGCAGCCGGCCGACCAGGAAGTACATCAGCAGCCCGACGGCCACGCCGCCCACCGCCGCGAGCAGGAAGTCCCGGCCCACCTGCAGCACGGACACCGTCGCGCCCACGGCGATCGCGGTGCGGAACGCGACCAGGGCGGTGGCGTCGTTGAGCAGCGACTCGCCCTCGAGGATCGTCACGATCCGCCGCGGGATCCCGATCCGCCGGGCGATCGCGGTCGCCGAGACCGCGTCGGGGGGCGCCACGACCGCGCCCAGGGCGAACGCCGCCGGCCAGGTGACGCCGGGGATCACGTAGTAGGCCACGACCGCGACGCCGACCGTGGTGAACGCGACCAGGCCGATCGACAGCAGCAGGATCGCGCGGCGGTTCGCGTTGAAGTCGACGAGCGACGTCTGCAGCGCCGCGCCGTACAGCAGGGGCGGGAGCAGCCCGACCAGCACCACCTCGGAGGTGAGGTGCACCTCGGGGACGAACGGCAGGAACGAGCCGGCGGCACCCAGCACGACCAGGATGATCGGGGCGGGCAGGTCGAAGCGGCGGCAGAACGCGGCGACGGCGATGACCACGGCCGCCAGGGCCGCCAGGGAGAGCGCGAGATGCACTCCCCCATTGAACCGGACGGGTGTTACCCGGCCGTGCCCTCCGCGACCCAGCGCATCGGGTCGCCCCAGCCGAGCTCGGAGATGCCGTGCCGGCCCAGCGCCATCACCACCAGGCAGCGCCGGTGCGCCGCGAAGGTCAGCACGTGCGCGATCATCCCGCCGTAGGTGAACACCTCGGCCGGCTCGCAGAGCGCGTCGACGAACGTGTCGTCGAGGCGACCCTGGTCGGCGACCTCCCGGATGTGGGAGAGGTACGTCGCACCCTCCTCGGCCAGCCGGTCCCGCAGGGAGCCCACCGACTCGTGCTCCTCGACCGACCAGTCGTACTCGCGGTTGGCCATCGCGGCGTTCCACATGCCCATCTGCCCGACCAGCCGCGACAGCAGGGACCGGATCGTCTGGTGGTCGTCGTCGACGTTCACCTCGATCGGCTCGTCGAGCTGCGCGTCGGTGAGCCGCCCGGCGCAGCGGACCATCTCCGAGGTCAGCCAGATGTGGTGCTCGACCATCCGGGTCAGCAGGTCCATGGGGGTCACCTTCTTGTCGGCCGGGAGGCGCAGGCCCCCGGGCGGGTGGAAGTGCACGTCGCTGGGCGCCTCGACCCGGATGCTGGTCGGCCGGGTGCGCCACTGGCTGGGCCCGACGCCGTAGGCCCTGGTGAACGCCCGCGTGAACGCCTCGTGCGACCCGTAGCCCGCCTCGACGGCGACGTCGAGGATGGTGCGGCGGGTGGTCAGCAGGCGGTAGGCGGCACGCTCCAGCAGGATCCGGCGCCGGAACCGGCTCGGCGGCTCGCCGGCCACCGACGCGACGATCCGGTCGAGGTGGAACCGCGACAGGTACAGCCGGGCGGCCAGGTCCTCACTGGTGGCCTCGTGGTCGTCCAGCGCCTCGGCGAGGACGTTCACGAAGCCCGTGAAGTGGTCGACGGCTGTGCTCATGTCCCCCATCCTGCGGAGCGGCTCGGGGGCCGCGCTTGATCAGTCTTGCGCACCGCCGGCGACGCCGACGGCGAGCGCCCGGATCGCGGCGTCGAGGTCGCGCCGGTCGTCGCGGCGGACCACCGCCTCGACCACCTCGATGCCGCCGGCCGGGCTGTCCAGCGCGTGCCGCAGCTCGGCGAGCGAGTCGACCCGCCAGTGCGGCGTACGCGTGGCGGCGCACAGGCTGGCGATGTCGACGCCGTGCGGGGTGCCGAAGAGCGTGTCGTAGGCCGCCGCGTGCTGCTCGCCGCCCTGCTCCAGGGAGGCGAAGATCGACCCGCCGTCGTCGTTGACCACGACGACCGTCAGGTCGGGACGCTCCTCGCGGGGGCCGAGCACGAGCCCGTTCGCGTCGTGCAGGAAGGTCACGTCGCCCAGCAGCGCGAGGGCGCGGGTGCTGTGCGGCCGGCCGAGTGCCGCGCCGAGCGCGCTGCTGACCGAGCCGTCGATGCCGGCGAGCCCGCGGTTGCCGACGACCATGCGGTGGTCGCCGACGGCGTACGGCGCGACCATCAGGTCGAGGTCGCGGACCGGGTTCGAGGCGCCCACGAACAGCAGGCCGCCGGGGGGCAGCGCCGCGCTGACGGCGCCGACCACCTGGTGCGGGGTGAGCCCGCCCCGCGTGCCCAGGAACGCGTCGAGCCGCCGGGAGACCTCGGCGTCGCGGCGGCGCCACTCCTCCAGCCACGGGTCCGGCGGGCGGGGCGCGTCGGCGACGGGCTCGCTGGCGAACCAGCTGGCGTGCACGCCCTCGAGCTCGACCCGGTCCACCACGGCGTGCACGTGGTGCCCGGAGTCCGTCCAGCCGGACGGGCCGCGGACGGCGTACAGCTCGATGTCGTCACGTGCCAGCAGCCGGCTCACCGGCCGCGACAGCGTCGGGTGGCCGAACACGACGACCTGCTGGATGCGGGCGGCGAGGTCGGGGTCGCCGAGCAGCAGCCGGTAGGTGCGGATCACGCTGTCGCCGGTGCGCGACCCGCTGGTCGGCTCGGCCAGCAGCGGCCAGCCGGCCGCCTCGGCGAGCACCCGGGCGGGCGGGCCGGCGTCGTCGCCCGCGACGACCACGGTGCGCAGGTCGGCGCTGACCGGCTCGGGCGACGCCTGCGGCCGCGCCCCGGGGGTCATCCACGGACCCCCGTCGGGAGCGCCGTCGAGGGCGCTCCCCCACCCGTCGCCGACGTCCGGCACGAGCGGCTCCTCGAACTGCAGGTTCAGGTGCACCGGGCCGGGCCGGGCACCGAGCCGGCCGGTGGCCACCGCGGCGCTGCGGGCGGCGAGCGACCGCCAGCCGACGACCTGCCGCCGCTCGGCCTCGCCGGACCCCGCGTGCGGCGCGGACACGTCGGCGGTCTCGCGCACGGCGCCGCCGAAGATGCCGACCTGGTCGGTGGTCTGGTTGGCGTTGGTGCCGCGCAGCCGCGCCGGCCGGTCGGCGGTGAGCAGCAGCAGCGGCACCCCGGCGTGCGCGGCCTCGAGGACGGCCGGGTGCAGGTTCGCGACCGCGGTGCCGCTGGTCGTCACCACGGCCACCGGGCGCCGGCTGGTGCGGGCGATGCCGAGGGCGAGGAAGCCGGCGGACCGCTCGTCGACCCGGGTGTGCAGCCGGACCCGGTCGCGGGCGGTGTACGCCGCGAACGCCAGGGCGGCGCTGCGGGAGCCGGGCGCGAGCACCAGGTCGCGGACCCCGCAGCGGGCGAGCTCGTCGAGCAGCACGGTCGCCATCGCGGTCGACGCGTTCGCGGGGGTCATGCCGGGGAAGATATCCCGGCCAGCCGGTCGCGCCAGTGACGCTCGCGCTCCGGCGGCGCGGCGGTGCGGGCGAGCGCGTCGACCGCCACCTCCGGGCGTACGACGGGCAGGGCGCCGTCGCGCGGCAGCAGCGGCTCGACCGCCACGTCGTCGGTGAGCAGCGCGACCGTCGCGAGGCCGCAGGCGTACGGCAGCTCCGGCAGGGCCGCGGCCAGCGCCACCCCGGCCGCGATCCCGACGCTCGTCTCGAGGGCGCTCGACACCACCACCGGCAGGCCGATGTCCTCGGCGATCCGGAGGCAGGCACGCACGCCGCCGAGCGGCTGCACCTTGAGCACCGCGACGTCGGCGGCGTGCAGGTCGCGCACCCGGTACGGGTCCTCGGCCCGCCGGATCGACTCGTCGGCGGCCACCGGGACGTCGACGCGACGGCGCACGAGGGCGAGGTCCTCGACGTCCATGACGGGCTGCTCGACGTACTCCAGGCCGCCGGCCGCCCGGTCCAGCAGCGGGATCCGGGTGACCGCCTCGTCGACGGACCACAGGCCGTTCGCGTCGACGCGGACCCGGCCGCCGGGGCCCAGGGCGTCGCGGACCGCCTCCAGCCGGGCCTGCTCGTCGGCGAGGCTCTGCCCCGGCTCGGCGACCTTGACCTTCGCGGTGCGGCAGCCGTGGCTC
>DASTGV010000394.1:0-10435 GCA_035718765.1 Nocardioidaceae bacterium | reverse complement strand
CCAGCCAGGCGGCGACGGTCGCGTCGTCCTCCGGGGAGATCTGCTCGACGTCGAGCCAGGCCGCGGCCCCGTCCCCCGTCGCGAACGCCATCGCGTGGACGTCGCCGCTGCCCGCGCGCCAGATGCCCTGCACGTGCACGCCGACCCGGGCGCCGGAGCGGGCGTGCTGGTCGAGCCAGCCGGCCAGCGCGCCCGGCTCCAGGCGCGTCGCGTCCAGCTCGAAGCCCGAGTCGTCGATCTCCTCCTCCGACTCCAGCGTCGAGAACAGCCGCTCGCGCAGCACGCGGAACTCCAGGCTGTCGAAGAGCTTGTGCACCTCCTGCCGGTCCCACGGCTGGGCGGCGAGGTCGGTCACCGTCGCGCCGAGGTCCAGGTCGCAGACCAGGGCGTTGAGCCGGCGGTTGCGGATCACGTCGCCGAGGTGCTCGCGGAACGAGTCCCCCGCCTTGCCCTTGATCTCGTCGGCGTGGGCGATCACGTTGTCGAGGCCGTCGTACTGCGTGATCCACTTGGCGGCCGTCTTGGGGCCGACCCCCGGCACCCCGGGCAGGTTGTCGGAGGACTCACCCACCAGGGCGGCCAGCTCGGGGTAGCGGGCGGGCGGCACGCCGTACTTCTCGATCACGGCCTCGGGCGTCATCCGCGCCATCTCCGAGACGCCGCGGCTGGGGTAGAGCACCGTCGCCGTGTCGCCGACGAGCTGGAACGAGTCGCGGTCACCCGTGCAGATCAGCACCTCGAAGCCCTGGGCCACGGCCTGGGTCGCCAGGGTGCCGATCACGTCGTCGGCCTCGTAGCCGTCCTTCTCGATGGTCGCGATCCGCAGCGCCGCGAGCACCTCCTTGACCAGCGACACCTGCCCGGAGAACTCGGTCGGAGAGGTGGACCGGTTGGCCTTGTAGTCGGAGTACTCCTCGGAGCGGAACGTCTGCCGGGACACGTCGAACGCGACGCCGATGTGGGTCGGCCGCTCGTCGCGTAGCACGTTGATGAGCATGGAGGTGAACCCGTAGACGGCGTTGGTGTGCTGGCCGGTCGTCGTCGAGAAGTTCTCCACCGGGAGGGCGAAGAAGGCGCGGTAGGCCAGCGAGTGACCGTCCAGCAGGAGCAGGCGCGGACGGTCGGTGGTCACGGGTGCGGCAGGGCTGTCGGGCACGGCCCCACCCTAGTCGGGACCACCCCCGGTCCCGGCCGGGAGGACGGGTCAGGACAGGCGGGCCTGGGAGCGCCGCATCGACCGCCGCTGGGCGATCACGGCACCGACGCTGCGGTGGTTGCGGCTGCCCACCCGGGCTGCGGCCGGGGGCTCGACCGGCAGCTTCGCCCGCAGCGCCGGCACGGTGGCGCCGCGCACGACCGCGACCTGCCCCAGGCCCAGCCGCGCCATGAACCGGTTCGCGTCACGGGAGGCCACGGACGCGGCCGCGATCACGTGCTCGGTGTCCTTCTCCTCGGCCCAGCCGACCGTCGCCTCCATGAGCGCGCGGCCCACCCCGTGGCGTCGGAACCCCTCCAGCACCTGGAGGTGCATGACGTAGACGGCGGTGTCGCTGTGCACCGGCGACACCGGCGCACGCATCAGGTGCACGGCGCCGGCGACGTGGTCGTCGACCCGGGCGACGAGCAGCCGCTGGTCGGGGTCCGCGGCGATGCGCGCGATGGCCGCAGCGGCCTCCTGCGCGGCATGGCCGGCCGCCTGCTGGGAGTGCCCGGACCGGTCGGCGGTCGCCCACACCTCGACCAGGGCAGTGGCGTCCTTGGGCGTCGCGTCACCGATCGTCACCACGCTGCGCACCATGAGGGACACCTTCCCGCCGAGACCGGCGCCAGAGGGGGCCGCGGACTGCACCGCGGCCGGACCGGTCGTCGGTGCCCCGAGACCTCACGAACCGGACCGAGGTGAGAGATTACGCCTCAAACGCGCGGATTGGGTAGCCGGGTCGAGCGGCCTGTGCACCACCGGGCACCGGCCACGAGGAGGCGTGATGTTCCCCGGCATCGGCACCGTCGTCAACGTGGCCACCGTCCTGGTGGGCAGCGTGATCGGGGTGCTCGTCGGCCACCGCCTCTCCCAGCGCACCCGCGACGTGGTCACGGACGCCCTCGGTCTGGTGACCCTGCTGATCGCCGCCTCCTCCGCGACGAGCGTGGCCGACCCGTCCTGGTCGAGGGTGGTCGGCGGCAGCGCCCCGACCCTGATCGTGCTCGGCTCCCTGGTGGTCGGCGGCATCGCCGGTTCGCTGCTCGGCATCGAGCAGCGGCTGGAGGGCTTCGGTGGCTGGCTGCAGACCACGCTGCAGCGGCGGGCGGGCGGCAGGCCCGGTGGCGCCGAGCGGCAGCGGTTCATCGAGGGCTTCGTGACCAGCTCGCTGGTCTTCTGCGTGGGCCCGCTCACCGTCCTCGGCTCGATCAACGACGGGATCGGCAACGGGGCCGACCAGCTGTTCCTCAAGGCGGCGCTGGACGGGTTCGCGGCGATCGCGTTCGCCGCCTCCCTCGGGTGGGGGGTCGCGGCGTCCGCCCTCGCCGTGGTGGTGGTCCAGGGGTCGCTCACCGCGCTCGGCGCCGTCCTCGGCGACGTCATGCCGGTGGCCCAGGTCGCGGCTCTCACCGCGACCGGTGGCCTGATGCTGGTCGGAGTCGCGCTGCGGCTGCTGCGGATCAGGCAGGTGCCGGTCGGGGACCTGCTGCCGGGGCTGCTCGTGGCGCCCCTGCTCACGACCCTCGTCGCCGCACTGCGCTGAACCACGCGGGTCGGGCGAACGGGACACCCGGGAGACCGTCGTGACCAGATTGCCGCACATTCGCCGCCGCGGCCGGCGCCTTCTGCCCTATGGTGACCTCGACAGGGGATGGTCGGGAGCGTCGTACGCGTTTACACCGTGGATTCACGCTGTCGCTATAGTCCCGCGTCACACCTGAGACAGACCGGTGACACCACTGCGACAGGAGCCTCATGCACGCCCGCCCGAGAACCATCTCCGCTCTGCTGGTCGCCCTGGTCGCCGCGGTCCTGGTGATGACCGGCAGCGCCTCGGCGTACGCCGCCCCGGTGTCGCACGTCGGCGAGTCCGCCTGCCAGAAGCCCGCGCCGCGCAACGACGACACCATCCACATCCAGGGGTGTCTGACCGACCTGCGCGAGAAGCCGCCCAAGCCCGTGCCGGACGTGCGGTTCACCGTCGTCGACGACCAGGGCAAGAAGGTCGGTGAGGGCACCAGCAACGCCAGCGGCGTCTTCGACATCTCCCTCGGCAAGTCGATCGACGTGCTCGGCAACACCTACACGGTGCAGCTCGACAAGGGGTCGCTGCCGAAGGGCGCGGCGCTGCGCAACCCGAAGCAGGTGGCGCTCAAGGTCACCCCGAAGCTGTCCTCCGACGTCTACGTGACCTTCCCGATCGGCAACGCGACGGCGGCGGGAGCCGGCAAGTTCACCCAGGCCCTCCAGCTCGCGGTCGGCGGACTGGTCTTCTCGCTCCTGCTCGCGATGGCGGCGCTCGGCCTCTCCATGATCTTCGGTACGACGGGCCTCACCAACTTCGCGCACGGTGAGCTGATCACCTTCGGGGCGCTGGTCGCCTACGGGGTGGACGCGCTGCCGGGGACGATCACCATCGCCGGCACCAACGTGACGATCGCCGTGTCCATCATCGTGGCGGCCATCGCGTCCGCAGGGTTCGGCTGGCTCAACGACCGGGCCCTGTGGCGGCCGCTGCGCCACCGGGGCACCGGCCTGGTCGCGATGATGGTGGTGAGCATCGGACTGTCGATCTTCCTGCGCAACATCTTCCAGTACCTCGCGGGCGCCAGCACCCACCAGTACTCCCAGTTCTCCAGCCCGCGCCCGTGGACACTGGGGCCGATCCTGGTCACCCCCAAGGACGTCTTCATCGTGACGTTCTCCACGGTGGTCCTGGTCCTCGTGGTGATCGCGCTGCAGCGGACCAAGCTGGGCAAGGCCACCCGGGCGGTCGCCGACAACACGGCGCTGGCCGCGGCCACCGGCATCAACGTGGACCGGGTCGTCTCGGTGGTCTGGATCGTCGGCGCCATGCTCGCCGGCCTGTCCGGGGTGCTGCTCGGCATGACCCAGGGCTTCGACTACCAGCTCGGCTTCAAGATCCTGCTGCTGGTGTTCGCGGCCACCGTCCTGGGCGGCCTCGGCACGGCCTGGGGCGCGATCGTGGGGGCGCTGGTCATCGGCCTCTTCGTCGAGGTCTCCACGCTGGTCATCCCGGCCGAGCTCAAGTTCGTCGGCGCACTCGTCGTACTCATCGTCGTTCTGCTGATCCGGCCCCAGGGCCTGCTCGGCAAGGCCCAGCGGGTCGGTTAGGAGACAGGACACATGGACTGGCACGGCATCCTCAGCCAGAGCCTCCAGCAGGGTCTGGGACCGGTCGCAGCGGTCTACTGCCTGGCCGCGATCGGCCTCAACATCCACTTCGGCTACACCGGGCTGCTCAACTTCGGCCAGGCCGGCTTCATGGCGATCGGCGGCTACGCGGTCTCGTCGTTCGTGGCGACGTGGGGCCTGTCGTTCTGGGTCGGCTGCGTGGTGGCCCTGGTGGCGACCGCCCTCCTGGCCCTGGCGCTCGGCGTCCCCACGCTGCGCCTGCGCGCGGACTACCTCGCGATCGTCACCATCGCCGCGGCCGAGATCATCCGCCAGACGATCGGCTCGGTCACGCTGCTGAAGTACTTCGGCGGCCAGGACGGCCTCCAGGGCTTCAACCAGAGCTTCGCGAGCCTCAACCCGTTCTCCAGCAGCGTCGGCATCCCGGGCGTCGTCTCGTGGCGGGCCTACGACTTCTGGACGCTGCTGGTCTGCTGGTTCCTGGTCGCCCTGAGCTGCCTGATGACGTGGGCGCTGATGCGCAGCCCGTGGGGCCGCGTCCTCAAGAGCATCCGCGAGGACGAGGACGCCGTGCGCAGCCTCGGCAAGAACGTCTACGCCTACAAGATGCAGTCGCTGGTCATCGGCGGCCTGATCGGTGGCGTCGCCGGCATCATGTCGGCGCTCCAGCACTCCGCGATCAACCCGTCGTTCTTCGCCACGGACACCACCTTCTTCGCCTACACGGTGCTGCTGGTCGGCGGTGCGGCACGGGTGCTCGGGCCGGTGGCCGGAACCATCATCTTCTGGTTCCTGATCAGCTTCCTGGACCTGTTCTTCGGGGCGGCCACCTCCGGCGTCAACCCGGTCATCCCGGCCTCGATCATGGACGGCAACCAGGCCAGCCTGATGCGGTTCATCTTCATGGGGCTCGCGCTGATGCTGCTGATGATCTTCCGACCGCAAGGAATCTTCGGGGACCGAAGGGAGCTGGCTCTCGATGCCCGCTGACAACGTTGACAACACTGACAACGCCGGCCACGACAGCCCGGCCACGACCGCGACCGCGACGAC
The DNA here is from genome assembly GCA_035718765.1 of Nocardioidaceae bacterium. Classification (GTDB taxonomy): domain Bacteria; phylum Actinomycetota; class Actinomycetes; order Propionibacteriales; family Nocardioidaceae; genus Nocardioides_B. The sequence goes on along the minus strand of DASTGV010000394.1, from coordinate 5,025 downwards.
TGCGACCCCGCGCGTGGACGTGTCCGCCGCCCGCGCGGCCCTCCAGGACGTGCCCCACGAGCCCGGTGCGAAGAAGCCGGACCCGATCGTGGTGGCCGACGGGATCCGACGTACCTTCGGCGGCCTCACCGCCGTCGACGTCGACCACCTGGAGATCCAGCGCGGTGTGATCACCGGCCTGATCGGCCCCAACGGCGCCGGCAAGACCACGTTCTTCAACCTGCTGACCGGCTTCGACCGGCCCGACGGCGGCGACTGGTCGTTCAACGGCCGCAGCCTCCGCGGCATCCCGGCCTTCCGGGTGGCCCGGCTGGGCATGGTGCGCACCTTCCAGCTGACCAAGGTGCTCTCCAAGCTCACGGTGCTGGAGAACATGCGCGTCGGCGCCACCGGTCAGCAGGGCGAGAGCCTGCTCAAGGCGATGTTCGCCCCGTTCTGGCGCGGCCAGGAGAAGGCGAACACCGAGCGGGCCGACGGTCTGCTCGAGCGTTTCCTGCTGATCAAGAAGCGGGAGGACTTCGCGGGCTCGCTGTCCGGCGGCCAGCGCAAGCTGCTCGAGATGGCCCGTGCGTTGATGGTGGACCCGGAGCTGGTGATGCTCGACGAGCCGATGGCGGGCGTGAACCCCGCGCTGAAGCAGTCGTTGCTCGGGCACGTGAAGTCGCTGCGCGACGACGGACGCACCGTGCTGTTCGTCGAGCACGACATGGACATGGTCCGCGACATCTCGGACTGGGTGGTCGTGATGGCGCAGGGCAAGGTGATCGCGGAAGGTCCCCCGGACTCGGTGATGGGCGACCAGAGGGTGATCGACGCCTACCTGGGCTCGCACCACGACCAGGACCTCAGCGAGGAGATGGAGGAGCAGATCCTCGCCGAGGCGCAGGCCGAGATCGCCGAGGACGAGCCGGGCGCCGCCCCCGTCCCGGCTTCGACCGAAGGAGACCAGCGTGGCTGAGGCGACGGCGACCACCGACAGGAGCGAGCACGTCAAGGCGGCCGAGGGTGCCGTGCTGCGTGCCGACGAGCTGATCGCGGGATACCTGCCCGGGGTCAACATCCTCAACGGCTGCGACCTGTACTGCCAGGAGAACGAGCTCGTCGGCATCATCGGACCCAACGGGGCCGGCAAGTCGACGCTGCTCAAGGCACTGTTCGGCCTGGTGAAGATCAAGACCGGCACGGTCACGCTCAAGGGCGAGGACATCACCAACCGCCGGGCCGACCACCTGGTCACCAAGGGCATCGGCTTCGTGCCGCAGACGAACAACGTGTTCCCGTCGCTCACCATCCAGGAGAACCTGGAGATGGGCGTCTACCAGCGGCCCAAGTCGTTCCGGAAGCGCTTCGAGTTCGTGGGCGACCTGTTCCCCGCCCTGGTCGACCGCAAGGCGCAGCGGGCCGGCTCCCTCTCGGGCGGCGAGCGGCAGATGGTCGCGATGGGCCGGGCGCTGATGATGGAGCCGTCCGTGCTGCTCCTCGACGAGCCGTCGGCGGGCCTCTCCCCCGTCATGCAGGACGAGGTCTTCGTGCAGACCCGCCGGATCAACCGGGCCGGCGTCTCGGTGATCATGGTCGAGCAGAACGCCAAGCGGTGCCTGCAGATCTGCGACCGCGGCTACGTCCTGGACCAGGGCCGCAACGCGTACACCGCCAGCGGCCAGGCCCTGATCAACGACCCCAAGGTCATCGAGCTGTACCTCGGGACCCTGGCCAAGAAGGACTGACCCGGCGACGACCACAGCACAACGAGAAGGGCCCCGACCATGTGGTCGGGGCCCTCTCGTCTGTCAGGGGCGGGATCAGATCACGCCGGTGACGTACTTCAGGTTGTGGTACGTGTTGTCGGCGCTGTACTGGAAGATGCCGATGGTCGCCTTGGTCGGGCTACCGGTGGCACCGAGGTCGCACGGCCCGGAGACGCCCTGGTAGTCGATGTCCGTGCCCTTCTTCAGCAGGTCCGCGCACTCCTTGAAGCTGGAGCACTCGGTGCCGTCCTTGGAGACCTTGATGATGTCCGGCGCGAACGACGTCGCGTTGTCGGTCTTGGCCTCAGTCGCGGCGAGAGCGGTCAGCACCGTGGCGTCGTAGGACTCGGGACCGTAGGTGAAGTCCTTGAGCTTCGGGTTGGTCTTCAGCATCCGGTCCTTGAAGCTCGAGGTCAGCTCCGCGCCCGGGTAGGTCGCCTTGACGCCCTTGAGCGTGCCCTTCGGGAAGTCACCCGAGTAGTCGGCGGTGTTGCCGTCCACGAAGTAGGTCTGCAGGTCCTGCGGACCGACACCCTTGGCGATCAGCTGCGGGATGATCTTCTTGGTCTCGTCGAAGGCCACCAGGACCAGGGCGTCCGGCTTGGCGGCGGCGACGCTGTTCACCTCGGCGGTGAAGTTGGTCGCGTCGGCCGAGTAGAGCTTCTTGACCGCGACGTTGCCACCGCCGGCCTTGATGCCCTTGTCGATCTGGGCGGCCAGCAGCTCGCCGTAGGAGTCCTGGCGGGCCAGGATCGCGACGTTGTTGAAGCCGTCCTCGATCACCGTGTTCGCCATCACCGCGCCCTGGAGGACGTCGGACGGGGCGGTCCGGAAGTAGAGGTTCTTCGGGTCGGTCTTCGGGTCGTCGAGCGCCGGCGAGGTGTTCGCGGGCGAGAACTGCACGACACCGGCACCGGTGATCTTGTCGATGACGCTCAGCGACACCGAGGAGGACGCCGCGCCGACGATCACGTCGGCGTTCGCGTTGAGCAGCTTGTCGGTCTGGGCACCGGCGATGTCCGGGGTGCCGTCACCGGAGTCGGCCTTGACCTGGACGACCTGCTTGCCCAGGACGCCGCCGGCGGCGTTGATGTCGTCGATGGCGGTCTGCACGCCGGCGAACTCCGGCGGGCCGAGGAAGGCGAGGTCACCGGTCTGCGGCAGGAGCGTGCCGACCGTCAGGGTGCCGTCACCCTTGGCCGGGGCGCTCGCGCTGGACGAGGACGAGGCACTCGAACCACCGCCGGCGGAGCCGCTGTTGTTGTTGCCGCCACAGGCGGTGAGCGCGAGCGACGCCGTCGCGAGCACGACAGCCGTGCGCCAGGCGCGGGTTGGGCGAATCATTGAGCCTCCGTCATGAGGAGTGAGCGCGGAGTCCCCCCACCGGGTACGAACCGCGATTCTGTTGCAGCGAACCTAGCGCCAAACGCCTTGCGCGAACGGGATCTGAGCACAATTGGTGGTGCTGTCGTTGCCATTTCGTGACCTCAGGTCCCGGCGCGCGCGACGTGCCTGTCGACAGGCTCTCTCGGTCCGGCTAGGAGCGTGATGGGAAAGGCTGCGTCCGTGGCGGGCGTGGCATCCGCGGCCGGTCGGGATGCGGGGCCGCGGACGCGGACGCAGAGTTGACCGACACGTCCTACGAGCGTGTGTCGCCCGTCGCGCCGCCGGCCACCGAGGGTCCGTGCGTGATCACTCCCTCGGCCACCTGGCGCATCGAGAGCCGCAGGTCCATGGCGGTCTTCTGGATCCACCGGAACGCCTCGGGCTCGCTCAGCTCGAGCTGCCGCTGCAGCACGCCCTTGGCCCGGTCGACGGCCTTGCGGGTCTCCAGCCGCTCGGTCAGGTCGGCCACCTCGGCCTCGAGCATCTGGAGCTCGGCGAACCGGCTGACCGCCATCTCGACGGCGGGCACCAGGTCGTCCTTGGTGAACGGCTTCACCAGGTAGGCCATCGCGCCGGCGTCGCGGGCCCGCTCGACGAGCTCGCGCTGGCTGAACGCGGTGAGGATCACGACCGGCGCGATCCGCTGCTCCGCGATCCGCTGGGCCGCGGCGATGCCGTCCAGCCGGGGCATCTTCACGTCGAGCACGACCAGGTCCGGGCGGTGCTCCTCCGCCAGCGCGAGGGCGGCCTCCCCGTCGCCGGCCTGCCCCACGACGTCGTACCCCTCCTCGGCGAGCATCTCCGCGAGGTCGAGCCGGATCAGCGCCTCGTCCTCGGCGATGACGACGCGGCGGGGTGGTCCGGCGGGCTGGGCGGTCACGGCGGTAAGGCTAGTACGACGGCCCGCCGGCCGCCCGGTCGCCGTCCGGGCCGCCCTCAGGCGCTGCGACGGGTCCGGGCGGCGTACCGGGCGAGGAAGAGCTCGACCTCCTCGCGCTCGACGCGCTGCCGGGACAGCGCCGTACAGGCAGACCGGGCGTTCTCGATCGCACGCTCCTGTCCCACCAGCGCCCGCAGCAGTCCTCGCATGGGGAAACTCTAGTCGATCGCTAGACAATGGCACCATCGGTCCGGATCGCGGACGCGGTCGGCTAACCTCTCCTGGCGCGGCCCCGATAGCCCAACGGCAGAGGCGATGGTCTCAAACACCATTCAGTGTGGGTTCGAATCCCACTCGGGGCACCGTTCCTGTCGGTGTCGACGACGACCCTGGCCTCATGCACGACTCCGTCGTCCGGCGTACCGCCCTGGACCTGCTCGCCAGTGGCGCCACCCTGTCCGAGGTCAGCCGAGCCACCGGCGTCGCCCGTTCCACGCTGCGCACGTGGCTCGAGCGACCGCCGCCTGTCAGTCAGTGCTGGGTGTGCGTCCCCGGCGCCGAGGTCCGCGGGCGTCCGTACACCGCGCTGCTCGGCTACTACCTCGGCGACGGCTGTCTCTCGCTCATGGGCCGCGTGCACGCGCTGCGGGTCTCCTGCGACGCCGCCTACCCGGGGATCACGCACGCCGTGAAGGACGCGATCCAGGGGGTTCGGCCGGGGGCGCGGGTGCAGCGGGTCACGGCTCCCGGGACTGTGGTCGTGCAGAGCTACTGGAAGCACTGGCCCTGCCTCTTCCCGCAGCACGGTCCGGGCCGCAAGCGCGAGCGCATCCTCGGGATGACCGCCTGGCAGTGGGAGCTGGTCGAGCGGTGGCCGGCGGACTTCCTGCGCGGCCTGTTCCACTCCGACGGCTGCCGGGTGCACAACTGGGCGCGGCGCCCGGTCGCCGGGCAGCCGAAGCGCTACGACTACCCGCGGTGGCAGTTCACGAACGTGTCCGCCGAGATCCG
>DASTGV010000393.1:0-6213 GCA_035718765.1 Nocardioidaceae bacterium | reverse complement strand
GTCGCCTCCGCCCTGGGTACGACGGACGGGGTGCCCGGCCGGCTCGAGCAGGTGGACGCCGGACAGGGCTTCCTGGCCGTCGTGGACTACGCCCACAAGCCGGACGCCGTGACCGCGGCCCTCACCGCCCTGCGGCCCCTGACCCGCGGACGGCTGATCGTGGTGATCGGCGCCGGCGGCGACCGGGACCCGGGCAAGCGACCCATCATGGGCGAGATCGCGGCCCGGCTCGCCGACGTGCTCGTGGTCACCGACGACAACCCCCGCAGCGAGGACCCGGCCGCGATCCGCGCCGAGGTGCTCGCCGGCGCCGAGAGCGTCGACGCCGCCGAGCGCGCCGAGGTCCACGAGGTGGGCGACCGCCGCGCCGCGATCGCACTGGCCGTGCGCGCCGCCGCCGACGGGGACACCGTTGTCGTGGCCGGCAAGGGCCACGAGACCGGCCAGGAGGTCGACGGCACCGTCCACCCGTTCGACGACCGCGTCGTGCTGCGCGAGGAGCTGGCCACCCGATGATCCCGATGACCCTGCCCGAGATCGCCGAGGTCGTGGGCGGCACCGTCGTGCACGACCGCGGGGCGACCGTCGACGGGCCGGCCTTTCTCGACAGCCGCGTGGCCGAGCGCCGGGGCCTGTTCGTCGCGATCACCGGCGAACGGGTCGACGGCCACGACTACGCCCGCCCGGCCATGGCCGCCGGCGCCGCCGCGGTGCTGTCGACGCGCGACACCGGGCAGCCCGGCGTCGTCGTCGAGGACCCCGTCGCCGCCCTCGCGGCCCTGGCCCGGCACTCGCTGGCCACGCTGCGGGCCACCTTCGACCTCCGCGTCGTGGCGTTGACCGGCTCGCAGGGCAAGACCAGCACCAAGGACGTGCTGGCCCAGGTGCTCGCCGCCGCCGGCACCACCGTCGCGACGTACGGCTCCTTCAACAACGAGCTCGGGCTGCCGCTCACGGTGCTCCGCGCCGACAGCGCGACCCGCTTCCTGGTGCTGGAGATGGGCGCCCGGCACATCGGCGACCTGACCGCGTCCTGCGCGGTCGCGCCGCCGCTGGTCTCACTGGTGCTCAACGTCGGCAAGGCGCACATGGGGGAGTTCGGGTCGCAGGAGGCGATCGCGCAGGCCAAGGGCGAGATCGTCGAGGCGCTCCCACCGGCCGCCGAGGGTGGGGTGGCGGTGCTCAACGCCGACGACCCGCTGGTCTCCGCCATGGCCTCCCGTACGTCGGCCCGGGTGACCCGCTTCGGCGCGCACCGCGACGCCGACGTCCGCTTCGAGGACGTGCGCCTCGACGACCTGGGCCGGCCGACCTACGACCTCGTGGTGGGCGACGAGCGGCGCACCGTCTCGCTCGGGCTCATCGGCGAGCACCACGCCACCAACAGCGCGGCGGTGGCCGCGACCGCGCTCGCGCTCGACGTGCCGCTCGACACCGTCGTCGATGCGCTCGCGACCGTGACCGCGACCTCACCGGCCCGGATGGAGCTGTTCGAGCGCGCCGACGGCGTCACCGTGATCAACGACGCGTTCAACGCCAACCCCGACTCGATGCGGGCCGCGCTCAAGACGCTGGCCGCGATCGGGCGCGGCCGGCCCTCGGCCCGCACCGTCGCGGTGCTCGGCGAGATGCTCGAGCTGGGCGCGGCCAGCCGCGAGGAGCACGACGCCGTCGGCAGGCTGGTCGTGCGCCTCGACATCCACCAGCTGGTGGTGGTGGGCCAGGGCGCCAAGCCCATCCACCTCGGCGCGTGCCTCGAGGGGTCCTGGGGCGGCGAGTCGGTCTTCGTGTCCGACCCGGACGCCGCCCTGGTCTGGCTGCGTGAGAACCTCGCGCCCGGTGACGTGGTGCTGTTCAAGTCGTCGAAGGCCGCCCAGGTCAGGCGCGTCGCCGACGCAGTGATGGCAGACGGGGCGGACTGGTCCGCCCCCAGTGAGGAGAACCGTCGATGAAGGCGATCCTGCTCGCAGGTGGCCTGTCCCTGATCTTCACCCTGGTCGGCACCCGGTACGCGATCCGGGTGCTCACCACCAAGGGCTACGGACAGCTCATCCGCGACGACGGTCCCACCACGCACCACACCAAGCGCGGCACGCCCACCATGGGCGGCCTGGTCATCATCCTCTCGGTCGTGCTCGCCTACTTCTGCGCGAAGCTGATCACCGGGGACGAGCCGTCGTGGTCCGGGCTGCTGCTGCTGTTCCTGCTCGTCGGGCTGGGCACGGTCGGCTTCCTCGACGACTACATCAAGATCGCCATGCAGCGCAGCCTCGGCCTGCGCAGCAAGGCGAAGATGGCCGGGCAGGTCACCGTCGCGGTGATCTTCGCGGCGCTGGCGCTGACCCGCCCCGACGACCGCGGCCAGACCCCGGCGTCGCGGCACCTGTCCTTCATCCGCGACTTCGACACGATCACCCTGCCGGCGATCATCGTGGTCGTCCTGATCCTGGTGATGATCTCCGGCGCCAGCAACGCGGTGAACCTCACCGACGGCCTCGACGGCCTCGCCACCGGCGCCTCGACCATGGTGTTCGGCGCGTACACGCTGGTGAACATCTGGCAGAACAACCAGTGGTGCGCGCTGACCCAGGGCAACAAGTGCTACGACGTGCGCGACCCGCTCGACCTGGCGGCGATCGCGGCCGCGCTCACCGGTGCCTGCTTCGGCTTCCTGTGGTGGAACGCCTCGCCCGCGAAGATCTTCATGGGCGACACCGGCTCGCTGTCCCTCGGCGGTGCGCTGGCCGGCCTGGCGATCCTCACCCGCACCGAGTTCCTGCTGGCGATCCTCGGCGGCCTGTTCGTGATCCAGACCCTGTCGGTCATGCTCCAGGTCGGCTACTTCAAGGCGACCGGCGGCAAGCGGATGTTCCGGATGGCGCCGCTGCACCACCACTTCGAGCTGAAGGGGTGGGACGAGATCACCGTGGTGATCCGGTTCTGGATCATCACCGGCATCTGCGTCGCCGCCGGCCTCGGGATCTTCTACGCCGAGTGGGTCGCAGGCGCATGAACCTCGACAGCCTCACCCGCACCAGCGACTGGACGGGCGTGCGGGCGGTCGTGGTCGGCATCGGCGTCTCCGGCTTCGCGGCCGCCGACAACCTGCTGCACCTCGGCGCGAGCGTGACGATCCTGGCCGAGTCGGCCAACGACGCGCAGCGTGAGAAGGCCCACCTGCTCGAGGTGCTCGGCGCCACGCTGCGCATCGGTCCCGGCGAGACCGCCACGCTGCCCGACGACGTCGACGTGGTCGTCACCTCCCCGGGCGTGCCGCCGACCGCGCCGCTGATCAGGGCGGCCGCCGGGCGCGCCGTACCCGTGTGGGGGGAGGTGGAGCTGGCCTGGCGGCTGCGCGACCCCGAGCACCCCGGCACCTGGCTCTGCGTCACCGGCACCAACGGCAAGACCACCACCGTGCAGATGCTGGACACGATCCTGCGCACGGCCGGCCTGAGCTCGATCGCGTGCGGCAACGTCGGCCTGCCGATCGTCGAGGCGGTGATGGACCCCGAGCCCTACGCGGTGTACGCCGTGGAGCTGTCCAGCTTCCAGCTGCACTACACGTCCTCGATGTCCGCGCACGCGGCGGCGGTCCTCAACGTCGCGGAGGACCACCTCGACTGGTACGACTCGATGGCCGACTACGCCGCCGACAAGGGCCGCATCTACGAGCGGGTCCAGAACGCCTGCGTCTACAACGTGGCCGACCCGGTCACCGAGCAGCTCGTCCGCGACGCCGACGTCGTGGAGGGGGCCCGGGCGGTCGGGTTCACGCTCGGCACCCCGGCGGTCGGCATGGTCGGGCTGGTCGAGGACGTGCTCGCGGACCGGGCGTTCGTCGAGCAGCGCGAGAGCAGCGCGGCCGAGCTGTGCACCGTCGGGGACCTCGCGTCCGCGGCCCCGCACTTCGTGGCCAACGCGCTCGCGGCCGCCGCCCTGGCCCGCTCGGTGGGGGTGCCCCCGGCCGCGGTCCGCGACGGGCTGCGCGCGTTCACCCCCGACGGGCACCGGATCGCCGACCTGGGCACGGTCGGGGACGTGGCCTACGTCGACGACTCCAAGGCCACCAACCCGCACGCCGCGGCCTCGTCGCTGCAGGCCTACGACCACGTCGTCTGGGTCGCGGGCGGGCTCGCCAAGGGGGCGACCTTCGACGACCTGGTCGCCCGGGTCCGCGACCGGCTGCGCGGCGTGGTGCTGCTCGGCCGGGACCGGGCGGTCATCGCGGAGGCGCTTTCGCGACACGCGCCCGATGTCCCGGTGATCGAAGTCGAGGGCGGCGACACTTCTGTCATGGACCGCGTCGTCGGTGCTGCGGCGGACCTGGCCAGACCCGGGGACACCGTGCTGCTCGCGCCGGGATGCGCGTCCATGGACATGTTCGCGAACTACGGTGCACGCGGGGATGCCTTCGCCGAGTCGGTGCGCCGGCTTCGCGAGCGGTGAGCCAGCCGGCTCTCCGGACGGGCGACCCGCAGGGGCAGGAGGGCTCTGCGTGACCACCACGGCAGGGGAGCAGCGCAGGCCCGTCGCGGCGGCGCCGACTTCGTCGTGGGCCGCCACCGTCCGGCACACCCTCGACCGGCCGCTCACGTCGTACTACCTGCTGCTGACCGCCTCGACGCTGCTGCTCGCGATCGGGCTGATGGAGGTGCTCAGCGCCTCGAGCGTCGACGGCTACGTCAAGCACGGCAACAGCTACTACTGGTTCTTCCGGCAGCTGACCTGGGTGCTGCTCGCGCTGCCCGTGGCGTTCCTGGCCACCCGGCTGCCGCACCGCGTGCTGCGCGGCTTCTCGTGGCCGGCGCTGCTGCTCGCCGTCGTGCTGCTCGCGCTCACCCAGACCGGGCTCGGCGTCGAGGTCAACGGCAACCGGAACTGGCTGGCGCTCGGCCCGGTCGTGATCCAGCCCGCCGAGGTGGCCAAGCTCGCGGTGATCCTGTGGTGCTCGGACATCTACGCCCGCAAGGAGCGGCTGCTCGACGACTGGCGGCACACCCTGGTGCCGGTTGCGCCGGTGATGGGCATGGTCGTCGGTCTCGTGCTGCTCGGCGGCGACCTCGGCACCGCGCTGGTCCTGATGGCGATCATCCTCGGCATGCTCTGGGTCGTCGGCGCCCCGGCCCGGCTGTTCGTCGGCTCGCTGGTCACCGTCGGCGTGTTCGCGCTCTACCTGGCCAGCACCAACAAGGAGCGGCTCAACCGGCTGACGAACTTCGCCGACCCGTTCAAGGACTACCAGGGCGCCGGCTGGCAGTCGGCGCACGGCCTGTTCGCGATGTCGAGCGGCGGCCTGTTCGGCAAGGGCATCGGCGCCAGCCAGCAGAAGTGGGGTGCGCTGCCCGAGGCGCACACCGACTTCATCTTCGCGGTCCTGGGCGAGGAGCTCGGCCTGGTCGGCACGATCCTGGTGCTCGCCCTGTTCCTCACCATCGCGTACGCCGGCATCCGGGTGGCCGTGCGCACCAAGGACCCGTTCGTCCGGTACATGTCCGCGGGTATCACCGTGTGGCTCACAGCGCAGATGATGATCAACGTGGGCATGGTCCTCGCGCTCCTCCCGGTCATCGGGCTCCCGCTGCCGCTGGTCTCCTACGGCGGCTCGGCCCTGCTGCCCTCCCTGGTCGCCCTCGGCCTGCTGGTGTCCTTCGCGCGCTCCGAGCCGGGGGCCAAGGCCGCGCTGCGCGCCCGGCGCCGCCGCCGGTCCGCGGCCGGGGTCACCTCCAGCGGCATCGCGAGGCGCATGCGATGAAGGTCCTGCTCGCCGGCGGCGGCAGTGCGGGGCACACCTCCCCGCTGCTGGCCACCGCCGACGCTCTCCGACGTCTCGACGCCTCGGTCGAGGTGACCGCGCTCGGCACGCCCCGCGGCCTCGAGGGCCGGGTGGTGCCCGAGGCCGGCTACCCCCTGGAGATGATCCCGCCCGTCCCGCTGCCCCGCCGGCCCAACGCCGATCTGGTGCGCGTCCCGGCCCGGCTGCGCGGCGCGGTCAAGGGCGCGCTCGCGGTCGTCGACCGGATCCGCCCGGACGTGGTCGTCGGCTTCGGGGGCTACGTGTCCGTCCCGGCCTACCTCGCCGCGCGCCGCCGCCACCTGCCGATCGTCGTGCACGAGGGCAACGCGCTCCCCGGGATCGCGAACAAGCTCGGCGCCCGGCTCACCACGCACGTCGCCACCAGCTTCCCCGCGACACCCCTGCGGCACGCTGCC
>DASTGV010000392.1:0-3987 GCA_035718765.1 Nocardioidaceae bacterium | reverse complement strand
TGGCCAGCACCAGGGTCGGGCCTCCGCGCTCGAGCCGGTCGAGGACCTGGGCCTCCCAGCCGGCGCCGGCAGCGGCCACCAGGACGGCGACCCGGCCGCCGGGGTGCGGGGCCGTCATCGCTGCGCGGTCAGCAGGACCGTGCCGCCGGCCAGTGCCGCCAGCGCCGTCGGCAGCCGGGACTGCTGGTCCCGGCCGACCCCGACGATGACCTGCCGGGTGGCCGTCGGACCGAGCGAGGACCCGGTCCGCGGCACCGACAGCACGGCGACGTCGTCGAAGACGAGCTCGGAGCGCGGGGCTGCCGCGCCGTCAGCCGCCGATGACGCGTCGGTCGCGCGGTGCGGGGTCACCCACACGTCGACCACGGCGCCGACCCGCAGGGTGATGGGCACCGCCTCGCTGTCCACCGACAGCGGGACCTCGGTCAGGGAGCCCGACCCGGCGGTGCCGAGCGCGCCGCGTGGTACGAGCTCGCCCGCGCCGACGGGACGCGCGAGCGTGGCGCCGGCCGGCGGCGGGCGCTCGGAGGAGAGGTACGCGTCCGCGTCACGCTGGTCGGCGAACCGCAGGTCGCGGCGGACCAGGTCGGCCGCCACCAGGGTCTCCCCCGCGTTCATGGCCCGGCGGGTGGCCCAGACCCCGACGGTGGCGTCGGACCCGCCCAGCAGCGTCGCCCCGAGCAGCGCGCAGACCGCGACGATGACGACGCCCACGACCAGCCTCGGGTCCCGCCACCGGGACCGCGTCGCCCGCGTGGCGGAGGGTGAGGCCGGCGCCGTGCCGGGCGGACGTGCGTCGATGTCGGGTCCCCGTACTGACATGCGCCCATCATGCCCGGTTCGTCCCGTTCCGGCACCTGTTCGTCCACAGCCAAACGAGGGTCGGCGACGCGAAACGCCGGCAAACGCTGGCATAGTGGCCCCATGTCCAGCACGCAGGGCGATCCGGCCCGTCGGTTCCTCACGCTCGCCGACGTGGCCGAGATCCTGGCCACCTCGGTCGCGCAGGTGCGGGCGCTCGTGCAGTCCGGCGAGCTGCGCTACATCCAGATCGGCGGGCGCCAGCAGTACCGCATCGAGGCCGTCGAGCTGGAGAAGTACATCCAGCGGATGTACGCCGAGTCCGACGCGAAGAAGGACCGGCGCCCGGCCCAGGCACCCCGGGACTGACCGGCGCCCGGCCGGAGACTCAGCCGGAGACTCAGCCGGTGTCTCAGCCGGACGACAGCGCGGCGATCGCCGTGAACGGCACGAGCTCGACCGGGCCGTCGGGCGTCCGCACCTCCACGAAGTCCCGCCCCACCCGGCCGAGGAACACGCGGCTCACCTGACCGTCCGGGCCGTGCAGCACGGTCTCCCACCGGGCCTCCGCCAGCCCGCGCAGCGCCGAGGCGAGACCGAGCCGGGTCGTCAGCGGCCGCGCTGCGGCGTCGACCGCCCCGTCCGAGAGCCCCCGGGCGCGCCGTACGGCGGTGAGGACGACGACCCACGCCCGGCCGCCGGCGTCGAGCACCAGCCAGCCGTCGCCGGTCCGCCGCAGCACCCCGTCGAGACCGCCGACACCCCGGACGTCGAGCCGCACCCGGGCACCCACGGACGCGGCGAGCCGGGCCGCGAGGTCGACCTCGGCGTACTCCGCCCGGCTCTGCTCGGTCACCAGCGCGTCCCGCTCGGCCAGCGCCAGCCCGTCCGCCTGCTGCTCGAGGTCGTCGAACAGGTCGAGGAGCCGCTCTTCCCAGCGCATCCCCGCACGCTCGCCGCTCCGCGACGCGGTGTCAACCGACTGTGGACGAACGGTTGACTCCGCACGCAACTTGGGCCTGAATGAACCAAACGACATCAAACGACAAGGTCACGCACGTGCGTCCTCTCGGGTTCCTCCTGCTCCGCGGCTGTCTGGCGGTCTCGCTCTGCCTCGCCGCCGCGGCGGGGGCCTGGGCGCTGGCCGGCGACCCGTTCCTGCGGGTGGCCCGGCCGCTCGTCGAGGGCGGCCCGGCGAGGCTGGGGGACCTCCCCCTCGACCAGGCGCTGACGGGTCTGTGTGCCGCGGCCCTGCTCGGCTGCGCCGGGTGGCTGCTGGGCACGGCCGGCCTGGTCGCGCTGGCCCGGGTGGCGGGAGCGTTCGCACCCGGCAGCCCGCTGGTCGCCGGCTGCGCCGGTGCGGCCGAGCGCGCCTGTCCCGCCCTGGCCCGCGGGGCGGTGGTGGCCGTGCTCGGTCTCACCGCGGGGACGGCGGTCGTCGGCAGCGCGGTCGCGGACACCGGTCCCGCCTCCCCGCCGACCTCCGCCCTGGCGGGGCTGCCGCTTCCGGACCGCACCGTCGGGGCCGGGCCGGCCACGCCCGCCCCGCGGGCCGCGGTCGTGTCCCGCCCGCGGGTGGTGGTGGTCCGTCCCGGCGACTCGCTGTGGACGATCGCCGCCCACCTGCTCGGCCCCGGCGCCGACGACACCGAGGTCACCGCGGCCTGGCACCGGCTGCACGCCGCGAACCGCTCCCGGGTCGGCGACCCGGACCTGATCCACCCCGGCCAGCGCCTGCTGGTCCCGGAGCTCGACGCACGAACCCGAGGAGAGGAACACCCACGATGACGACCGACCGCACCCCGTCCGCACCCGTCGTGGCGCGCCGCCCGCCGGCCCCGTCCGGCGACCTGGCCACCGTCACCCGCCTGCTCGTCGGCGGCGACGAGCGCGAGGTGGTCCCCGTCGCCTCGGTCCCCTCGGTGGACGGCAGCCTCGCGCTCGACCTGCGGCACCCTCCCGCCCTGCCGTCCGCCCCGGACCTGCGCCTGCTGGACGGCGGTGGCTCGCGGGAGCACCGCGAGGTGCAGGCCTGGGCGGCGCGGTTCGCGCAGGCCACCGTCGAGGTGCTCGGCGGTGACCGTCCGGTGAGCCAGCTGCTCCGGTGGACGACCGCGCGGGTGTACCACGACCTCGACCGTCGGGTGCGCATCCTCGGCCGCACGGCCCCCGCCCTCCAGCGTCGCCGGACGATCCGGCCGCAGGTCCGCAGCGTGCACGTCTTCCAGCCGTGCGCCGGCACCGCCGAGGTGAGCGTGCACGTGCGGCACGGGCACCGGTCCCGGGCGATCGCGGCCCGCCTCGAGCAGCGCAAGGGTCGCTGGACCTGCGTGGCCCTGCAGCTCGGCTGAGTTGTCAGCGCGTCAGTCGGCCAGGGCCGGTCGAGGGGCTGACAAGTCGGTCACGGTGAGGTCGACGGACGGCGAGATCCGGTAGGGCTGGCTCTCCACGACGCCGCCGAGGATGCGGCGCAGCCGGGACACCTCGGCCCGCACCGCCACCACGTGCTCGGCGTCGCCGTACATCGCCTGGCTGAGCGCGGCCGCCGTCATCCCGGCCCGGCCGGCGGCGTGCAGGAGGCGGACGATCTGGGCGTGCCGGGCGGTCAGCGCGCTGCGCCAGGGCCGCTCCCCGGCCACCGTGACCGCCGGCGCGCCGGTGAGGTCGAGGGTCATCACGATCCGGGTCTCGCGGCCGGCCGGGCGGACCAGCCAGCCGTCCGCGATCGGCTCGGGCAGGCACAGGCCCAGGCCGGGGACGGTGAGCGGCCGCTCCGGGCGGGGTACGGCGATCCGGGCCTGCGCGGCGACGCCGGAGGTGTGCGCCACCCACCCGTGGTCGTCGACCAGCAGCATCGGACCCTCGACGGAGGCGAGCAGCGGCGCGGCCGCCTGCCGGAGCCGCTCGAGCCGCAGCTCGTGGTGCCGCCACAGCTGGGACTCGGCCAGCCGGACCGCGGTCTCCACGAGGGCGACGACCGCCGGGTGCAGGGTCATCGCGGGGCCGCTGACGTCGACGATGCCCAGCAGCGCGCCGGTGCGCGGGTCGTGCAGCGGGGCCGCGGTGCAGTACCACGGGTGCTGGTCGGCCTCGAAGTGCTCGGCAGAGAACAGCTGCACCGGGCTCGCCTCGGCCAGCGCGGTGCCGATCGCGTTGGTGCCGACCAGGTCCTCGGTCCACTCCGCG
>DASTGV010000391.1:0-28699 GCA_035718765.1 Nocardioidaceae bacterium | reverse complement strand
GTCTACGTCGAGGACCGGGTGCAGCACGGCCGCCGTGGGGTGTGGGCGGTGACGCCGGTGGCGGTGTGCGACCGCGCCGGCTCCTGCGGTTCGGCCGCGGCGATGCTCGTCGTCCGCGGCTGGGCGCCCACGGTGCGCGCGGCCCCGGCTCCGCCGACCGGCCGGGTCGAGGTGACCGGGTGGCTGCAGCCCGGAGAGGGGTCCGGCACCACCGACCCGAACCCGACCGACGACGTGATCCCGGAGATGCGGGTCGCCGACGCGATCCAGCACGTCGACCAGGACCTCTACGGCGGGTACGTGCTGGCCCGGCAGCGGACCCCGGGCCTGGTCGCGGTGACCCCGGCCTCGCTGCCCAAGCCGCCGACGTTCACCGCGGTGCGCAACCTGCTCTACGCGGTCGAGTGGTGGGTGTTCGGCGGGTTCGCCGTGTTCCTGTGGTGGCGGTGGTGCCGCGACGAGCTCGAGCGGCAGCGGTCCGTGGACGCCGACGAGCGCGCCGGCGAGGGCGGGATGACCGAGGGTGGCGAGGGCCCGGGCGAGCCCGAGGTGAGCGGGGTCACTGGAGTACCGTCGAACCCGTGAAGAACGCCCTGCGCTGGTACACGATCCTGGCCACCGTGGTGGGGATCTCGATCATCGTCCTCGTCGTGATCGCCGTGCCCCTGAACCATGCTCACCAGGTCGTCCCGGGTCTCTTCCCGGAGGGGAGCTCGGGCCAGACCCTCGGGCAGACGATCAGCGCGGTCCTCGGCACCGCGCACGGGTTCATCTACATGGGCTTCCTGCTCGTCGCCTTCTGGCTGTCACGCCTCGCGCGGTGGCCGATCGCGTTCACGGCCGTCACGCTCGTGTGCGGGACCATCCCGTTCCTGTCGTTCTGGGCCGAGCGCCGGGCCATCCGTCGGGTCCGAGCCCTGATGGACGACTCCAGGTCGTCCGCCGCAGTCGGCGCCTGACGGCCCGATGGCCGACACCGCGTTCGTCCTCGGTGGCGGCGGCCTGCTCGGCGCGGTCGAGGTGGGCATGCTCCGCGCACTGCTCGAGGCGGGCGTCCGGCCGGACCTGATCGTCGGCACCTCCGTGGGTGCGCTCAACGGCGCCCTGGTGGCGACCGACCCCGAGCCCCGCGTGGTCGACCGGCTGGTCCGGCTGTGGGAGAGCGCGGCCGCCAGCGGCGAGGTGTACGGCGACGGGCCGGTGCGCCAGGTGACCCGGGCCGTGCGCACCGGCACCCACCTGCACTCCGCCAAGCCGCTGCGCGACCGGCTCGCCCAGGAGCTCGGCGACCTCACCTTCGCCGACCTGACGGTCCCGTTCCAGTGCTGCGCGGCGAGCATCGAGCGGGCCGCCGAGCACTGGTTCACCACCGGGCGGGTGGCCGACGCGGTGATGGCCTCGGCGGCCGTGCCCGGGCTGCTGCGGCCGGCCCGCGTGGACGACGAGCACTACCTGGACGGCGGGATCGTGAACTCCATCCCGGTCGGCCGGGCCGTCGAGTGCGGCGCGGGGACCGTGTTCGTGCTCCAGGTCGGGCGCGTCGACCGGCCGCTGTCGGTGCCGACGAAGCCGTGGGAGGTCGCGCGGGTGTCCTTCGAGATCGCCCGCCGGCACCGCTTCCACCGCGAGATGGCCGCGCTGCCGCCACACGTCACCGCGCACGTGCTGCCGACCGGCAGCAGCGGCAGCCGGCGCGACGACTCGCTGCTGGCCTACCGGGACTTCGACGCTGTGATGCGCCGGATCGACCGGGCCTACGACGCGACGGCGGCCTACCTCGCGGAGCATCTGTGAGGCACCCGTGAGGCACTGGTTCCGGCGGATCGTCCTGGCGCCCGCGGTCATCGCCCTGACCGTGACGATCCTGACCACGATCCCGCTCTGGCTGCTGGCCGCGACGATCCTCTCGCCCGCCGTACCGGGGCGGCTACGGCCGCTGCGCCTGCTGTCCCTGCTGCTCATGCACCTGGTGCTGGAGAGCCTGATGCTGGTGGAGCTGTTCGGGCTGTGGATCGCCTCGGGGTTCGGGACGTTCATCCGCCGGCCGTTCTTCGAGCGGATCCACTACGACCTCGTGCAGGCCTACCTCGTGGTGTTCTTCCGTGAGGCCCGGCGCGTCGTACGCCTGAAGATCGTCACCGAGGGGGCGGCCCCGGACGCCTACCCCGGCGAGCCGCTGCTGGTGTGCTGCCGGCACGCGGGGCCGGCGGACTCCTTCACGCTGATGTACGCCCTCATGCACTGGTACGGCCGCGAGCCCCGTGTCGTCCTCAAGGACACCCTCGCCTGGGACCCGGCGATCGACATCATCCTCAACCGGCTGCCGAACCGCTTCATCTCGCCGCGACAGGGGAAGCCCGGCGACGACTCCCTCGAGCGGCAGGTCGGCGAGCTGGCCCGCAACCTCGACGAGAACGACGCGTTCGTGATCTTCCCGGAGGGCGGCAACTTCACGCCCGAGCGCCGGCAGCGCGGCATCGACAAGCTGCGCCGCCTCGGTCTCGAGCGGATGGCCCGCCGCGCGGAGCGGATGGAGAACGTGCTGGCCCCGCGGCCGGGAGGGCTGCTCGCGGCGCTCGACGCCGCGCCCGAGGCCGACGTCGTCCTGGTCGCGCACACCGGCCTCGACCACCTGCTCACCGTGCGGGACCTGTGGCGGGAGCTGCCGATGGACAAGCAGATCATCATGCGCTGGTGGCGGGTGCCCCGCGAGGAGATCCCCGAGGACCGGGAGGGCCGCATCGACTGGCTCTACTCCTGGTGGGAGCAGATCGACGCCTGGGTCGAGGAGCACCGGCCGGTGGACCTGCCGCCCCGGTTCGGGCGCCGGGGCGCTCCCGTCTGAGCCCCGCAGAACCCGGACAGCACTCGGCCCCGGTCACCCTGGGGTGACCGGGGCCGCAGCGTCTGCGTCCGGCCTACTTCTTGGTGACGTCGATCTCCTCGACGGGGGTGTCCGGGGTGGTCGCGTCGTGCGGCACGTCGGTGGCGTCCGAGGCCGCCTCGGCCGGGTCGGAGGCCGCGGTGTCGTCGGGCTCCGCGTCCGCGCGGGGCGCGCCCGCCCCGGCGACCGGGCCACCGGCCGGCGCCGGGGTCGGGGCCGGCGGCGGCGTGTACGACGACTGCCAGGTCGTGGTCGGCTGCTTGCCGCCGAACTTCTGGTAGCCGGCGTAGCCCAGGCCGGCCAGGCCGAGCAGCACCAGCAGCTTCCAGCCGCGGCGCTTCTTCTTCGGGGCCTCGATCTCGCCCTTCAGCGCGGCGGCCACGGCCCTTCCGCGCTTCTTGGTCTCGTCGCGGACGTCCTCCGTGGCCTCGTCGACGCTGGCCAGCGCGGCGGTCAGCACCGGCAGCACCGTCTCGCTGAACCTGTCGCGGGCGTCCGAGACGTACGGCGCGGCCTTGTCGCGGGCCTCGGAGACGTACGGCGCGGCCTTGTCCCGCGCCTCCGTGAGCACCGGGACGGCCTTGTCGCGGGCCTCGGTGAGCACGGGCACGGCCTTGTCGCGGGCGTTCTCGACGTGCGGCGCCAGCGTGCCGGCGAGGTCACTCGCCTGCTCGCGGAGCTGCTCGCGCAGTGTCTTGTTCTTGCCCATGGTCGAGAGGTCCTCTCTTCGCCAGTTCATCAGCAGGTCGTCACGCGGGTCGTGCCCGTTCTCCGGACGATCATGCCCGCAACGCCTCGCCGATCAAACCCCGGGGCCCACCCGCGAGACGGGCCGTCGGAGGCCTCCGGTTGGCCGTCGTGCGAGGATCGGGGCGTCCACTGAGAACCACAGCAGTACGACTGGAGAGGCGGCGTGGTGTCCGAGACCTACGCGACGTTGAAGACCAACCGGGGTGACATCGTCATCCACCTGTTCCCGAACCACGCACCGAAGACCGTGCAGAACTTCGTCGGTCTGGCCGAGGGCACGCAGGACTACCAGGTCCCCGAGACCGGCAAGAAGTCTCCGGAGCGCTTCTACGACGGGCTCGGCTTCCACCGGATCATCGACAACTTCATGATCCAGGGCGGCTGCCCGCTCGGCACCGGCACCGGCGGACCGGGCTACACCTTCAAGGACGAGTTCCACCCCGAGCTGCAGTTCGACCGCAAGTACCTCCTCGCGATGGCGAACGCCGGCCCGGGCACCAACGGCTCGCAGTTCTTCATCACCACCGCGGAGACGCCGTGGCTGAACAACCGGCACACCATCTTCGGCGAGGTCGAGGACGAGCAGTCCCGCGCGGTGGTCGACGCGATCGGCACCGCTCCGACCGGTCCCGGCGACCGGCCCAAGGACCCGGTCGTCATCGAGAAGGTCGAGATCGAGCAGCGCTGACCCGTCCGCTGACACTCGCACTGGGCTCCCAGCGATGAGCACACCCGAGATCCCGCCGACCGGGGCCTCCGAGCAGGAGGCCCCGGTCTGCTACCGGCACCCCGACCGGGAGGCGCACATCCGCTGCCAGCGGTGCGAGCGGCGGATCTGCCCCGACTGCATGCGTCCCGCCTCGGTCGGCTTCCAGTGCCCGGGCTGCGTGGCCGAGGGCTCCCGGTCGACCCGGTCCGGCCGGACGGCGTACGGCGGCCAGCGCTCCGGCGACCCGTCGCTCACCTCGAAGGTGCTGATCGGGATCAACGCCGTGGTCTGGGTGCTGCTGCTGGCGACCGGCGGGCGGGGCAGCCGGCTCGTCGACGTGCTGGCGCTGCGGCCCGACGGCGGCCTCACCGAGGTCAACGGGGTCACCTACAACATCCCCGCCGGGGTCGCGGACGGCCGCTACTGGCAGCTGTTCACCTCGATGTTCACCCACGTCGAGGTCTGGCACATCGGCTTCAACATGCTCGCGCTGTGGGCGCTCGGCCCCCAGCTCGAGGCCGCCATCGGGCGCACCCGCTTCCTGGCGCTGTACCTGCTGTCCGGCCTCACCGCCAGCGCCGCGGTGATGTGGTTCTCCGTGCCGTACTCCCTCACCCTCGGCGCGTCCGGAGCGATCTTCGGGCTGATGGGGGCGCTGGCCCTCGTCGCGGTGAAGGTGCACGGTGACGTGCGCGGTGTGGCCATCTGGATCGCCGTGAACTTCGCCTTCACGTTCCTGTTCGTGCGGCTGATCTCCTGGCAGGGCCACGTCGGCGGCTTCGTCGGCGGCCTGCTGCTCGGGGCCGTCATCGTCTACGCGCCCCGGGCCTCCCGTGCCCGCTGGCAGCTCGCCGGGATCCTCGGCGTCGCGGTCGTGGTCGCCGTCGCCACGCTGGCCCGGATCGCCGTCCTCGCCCCGTGACGGGCGGGCCGCCCGCATGGTCTGGACCGGGCGCGTTCCTCCCGGTTTGGCGGGTGCCCGGAGGGGGTATCCCCGCGTCGAGCTGCATCGCTGGACCGCCGGATCCCCCACCCCGGTATCCACACTGGGGATAAACCCTGTGGAAGAAATTCCAGGGATGTAATTCGTACACATCCTCGTGCACAGGATGTGCAGAACCGGTGCCGCAGAGCCGTCTCTGCGACACCGGTTCCGGTGTCTGAGCGGGGCACATGCCCCCGGGTGTCACTCCCAGTGCGTGGCGTAGACGAACCCCACCGCCATGAAGCCGATGCCGACCATCAGGTTGAACTGGCCGAGGTCGGTGAACAGCGGCAGCGTGAGGTCCTGGCCGGTCACGTAGTAGGTGACGATCCACAGCAGGCCGAGCAGGAAGCAGCCGAGCATCCCGACCACGACGCCGCGACCCCGGCCGAGCGGGGTCGAGGGATGGGCGGCGAGCGCGAGCCCCACGAAGACCAGCCCGAAGCCGATCAGGTAGTTCCAGCGGCCCAGGTCACCCATCCAGGTGAGGCTGGTGCCGGCGGTGTCCGGGCCGGCGACCACGACGTACACCACCAGCCAGGCGATCCCCGCCAGCACGACCAGGGCGGCCAGCGCCGTGCGGACCACCGAGATGCTGCCGGCGCTCGAGAAGCTCACGTTCGACGGGGGGCGCTTGGCCTTGCCGGTGCGGCTGGACGGACGGGATCCGGACACGGGTACTCCTGGGCGGTGGTCTGTGGTCGGCTCTGTGGTCGGCGGGCGGCGACAGGCGCGCGCCGCCGGACCGGGTGTGGGACTCGGCTAGCGTAGTCGGCGTCACCCGTCTGGCACGAAGGCACCTCGAAGGGCACCGATGAAGCATCCGGCTCCCCACCAGCATCGCCAGGCCTGGCGCGCCCGGCTGGCGACGGCCTTCGCCGAGCGGACCCGGACCTACCGGTCGCGGGCGCTCGGGTGGCGGCTCGTGGCCCCCGCGGTGTTCCTGGTGGCGGGCGTGCTCTTCGTGACCAGCATGGTCAGCTCCGAGGGCCGCGACATCCGTGCCGGCCGGTACGACGACCTCGACGGTCTCGCGAACGCCCAGGCCAAGGACCTGGAGGCGCAGCGGGCCCGGGCCGCCGACCTGACCAGGGAGGTGGACCGGCTGACCCGCGACCTCGGCACCGTCGGCGGCAAGGCCGACCGGGCCAAGGTGCGCCGCCTCGAGGGGCCGGCCGGGCTGTCCCCGGTGCACGGCCCGGGGGTGACCATCACCCTGGACGACGCCCCGAAGGAGAAGCTGGCTGCGGCGGGGACCGACCTGTCCGCGGTCAGCGAGCTGCTCGTGCACCAGCAGGACATCCAGGCCGTCGCGAACGCCCTGTGGGCCGGCGGCGCCGAGGCGATGACGATCCAGGGTCAGCGGGTGGTGTCCACGACCGGCATCAAGTGCGTCGGCAACGTGGTCATCCTGCACGGCGTGCCGTACTCCCCGCCGTACCGCATCTCCGCGATCGGCCCCACCGACCAGATGCTGACGTCGGTGACCACCAGCCCCTACATCCAGCTCTACCTGCAGGTCGTGCGGAGCTCCCAGCTCGGCTGGGACGTCGCCGTCAGCCCGTCGCTGGACATGCCGGGGTACACCGGGACGACCGAGCTGGAGTACGCCCGCCCCGCCGCCTGACCCGCAGGTCAGGGCGTGGGCGGCAGCGACGGGGACTCGGTCGGCGGCGTGGTCTCCGTCGGCGTCGGGCTGGGCGTGGGGGTCGGGGTCTCCGACGGCGGCTCGTAGGCGGACACCGTGATCACGACCGTGGTGCCCTGCGGCTGGGTGGTGAAGGCCTGCGGGCTCTGCTTGAGCACCGTGCCCTTCTGCGCCTGGGTCTGCGAGTCGGTCACCGTGTCGACCTTGAAGCCCGCATTCTCCAGCTTCGCCCGGGCCGCGCCCTCCTTGAGGCCGACGACGCTCGGCACCTGCTTCGGGCCGGCCGAGTAGTAGACCGTGACCAGGCTGCCCTTCGACACGCTGGTCGCCGGGCGCGGGTTGCTGTCGACGACGATGTCCTTGGTCTCGTCAGACTTCCTCTGGACGAGCTTGACCTTCAGGCCGGCGTCGGTGAGCTTCTGCCGGGCGGTGTCCTTGTCGTCGCCGAGGATGTCCGGCACCACGACGTCCGGCTGGCCGGTCGAGACCGTGAGGTCGACCGGGTCGCCGGGCGGCAGGGTGCTCATCGGGTCGGGGTCCTGCGCGACGACCCGGCCCTTGGGCACGTCCTCCGAGGCCTCCTTCGCCACGTGGCCCACCGTCAGCCCGGCGGCCTTGATCCGCTCCTCCGCCTGGGACCGGGTGAGGTTCACGACCTGCGGGACGGTCTTCTTGTCCGGTGCCGAGTTGAACAGCATCGGACCGAGGATCGCCGCGAGCACCAGCAGCGCGACCACGCCCAGGATGGTGAGGATCAGCGGCCACCGGTTCTTGCGGCCGTCGTCCTCGACGTCGTCGTCGCGGTGGGCACCGAAGATGGCGGTCTCGCCGGCCGGCACGAACTCGTCGTCGTCCGCGACCGGTACGACGGGCGCCTCCACCGGCTTGCCGGCCAGGAAGCGCTCGATGTCCGCGCGCATCGCGGCCGCGCTCTGGTAGCGGTCCTCGACGTTCTTGGTCAGCGCCTTCATCACGATCGCGTCGATCTCGGGAGGGAGGTCCTCGTCGATCGTGGACGGTGGGGCGGCCTGCTCGCGCACGTGCTGGTAGGCCACCGAGACCGGGCTCTCGCCGACGAACGGCGGGCGGCCGGTGAGCAGCTCGTAGAGCAGGCAGCCGGTGGAGTACACGTCGCTGCGGGAGTCGACGCTCTCGCCGCGCGCCTGCTCCGGGGAGAGGTACTGCGCCGTGCCGACCACGGCGGCGGTCTGGGTCATGGTCGAGGAGGAGTCGGCGATCGCCCGGGCGATGCCGAAGTCCATCACCTTCACGTCGCCGCTCGGGGTCAGCATCACGTTCGCGGGCTTGATGTCGCGGTGCACGATGCCGGCCCGGTGGCTGTAGTCGAGGGCGGCCAGCACCCCCGAGGTGATCTCGAGCGCCCGCTCCGGGAGGATCTTGCGGCCCTCGCGGAGGATCTCGCGCAGCGTCCGCCCCGCGACGTACTCCATGACGATGTAGGGCTGCGGGACGCCCGACCCGTCGGTGGCGCTCTCCTCACCGGTGTCGTAGACCGACACGATCGCGGGGTGGTTGAGCGACGCGGAGCTCTGCGCCTCCCGCCGGAAGCGCGCCTGGAAGGTCGGGTCGCTGGCCAGGTCGGTGCGCAGCCGCTTGACCGCGACGACCCGGCCCAGGCGCACGTCGGTGCCCTTGCGCACCTCGGCCATCCCGCCTCGTCCGAGCAGCTCGCCGAGCTCGTAGCGGCCCCCGACCCGGGGTCGCGAGCCGGCGGACTCTTGGTCGCTCATCAGTCGTCGTTGCCCTTCCCGTTGTCGTTGCCGTTGCCCTTGCCGGGCTTGTCCTGCTTCGGCGGGTCGCCGTACACCGAGAGGGTGACGGTGCTGTCCGGCTCGACCTGGCCGGACGGGGAGACGTCCGCGACGGTGTCCTTCTCCTGGTCGCCCGGGTTGTCCACCTCGGTGTCGTCCACCTCCAGGCCGAGGTCCTCGAGATCCTTCTTGGCCTCGTCCTTGGGCCGGCCGACGTAGGCCGCCGGGTCGACCGTGACCAGGTCGTCGGCCGTGGCGCTCGGGCTCGGCGAGCTCGACTCGGACGGCGACGGGGTCGCCGACGGGGTCCGCGAAGGGGTCTCCGACGGTGCGGCGGACCCGGTGGACCCGGTGGACGCGGCGTGCGACGGGGTGTCGGCGCGGTTGTTCGCCAGCGCCGCCAGCGCCACCACGAGCACCAGGACCGCGGCGCCCGCCGCCACCCAGGGCAGCCAGGCCGGCCGGCGCCGGGAGTCCGTCCCGTTCGAGGCTGGCGGCGCGGAGGAGGTCATCACCCGGGTGCCACCGTCGTCGCCGGCCGCCACGTCGCGGTCCACGGCGGCGGCCGCCACGGCTGCCCCGGCGACGGGCGCTGTCGCGGCGACCACGGTCGGCGCGTCGGCCCCTGGAGCGGCGCCGGGAGCGCCGGCCGCGATCGGGCCCCCGTGCAGGGCGGTCGCGAACGCCGCCGCACTGGTGAACCGGGCGGCCGGGTCCTTGGCCAGCGCCACCGCGACCGTCTCGCGCAGGTGCGCGGGGACGTCCTCGGGCAGCGGCGGCGGCACGGAGCGCACGTGCGCGAGCGCGGTCGCGATCGAGCTGTCCGCGTCGAACGGCCGCCGGCCGGCCAGGCACTCGTAGAGGACGACGCCGAGCGAGTAGATGTCGCTCGCCGCGGTCGCGGGCTTGCCCTCGGCCTGCTCGGGCGAGAGGTACTGCGGGGTGCCGATGACCTGGCCGGTCTGGGTCAGCGCGACCGCGTCGGCCGCCCGGGCGATGCCGAAGTCGGTGATCTTGACGGTGCCGTCCGGGGTGACCAGCAGGTTGGCCGGCTTGACGTCACGGTGCACGATCCCGAGCGCGTGGGCCGCGGCGATGCCGTCGGCGGCCTGGCCGACGAGGTCGGCCGCGGTGTCGGGCGGCATCGGCTCGCCGCCGCGCAGCAGCGCCGACAGCGGCTGACCGCGGACCAGCTCCATGACGAGGTACGGCTGCGGCGGACCGGAGCCGTCCTCCGCGGGCCGCTCGCCGAAGTCGAAGACCGACGCCACGTTGGGGTGGTGCAGTGCCGCGGCGTTGCGGGCCTCGGTCTGGAACCGGCTGCGGAACGTCGGGTCGTCGGCGTACTCGCGCTTGAGCACCTTCACCGCGACCTCGCGGCCGAGCACGCTGTCGGTGGCCTGCCAGACCTCGCCCATCCCACCGGTCGCGATCCGGCGGTCCAGCCGGTAGCGCGGCGCGTCGGGGAGTCGCTGGTCGCCCGTCACTTGTTGATCACGGCTTCCATCACCCGCTTGGCGATCGGCGCCGCCAGCCCGCTGCCGGAGATGGCGTTGCGCTCCACGCCGGCGTCCTCCACCAGCACCGCCACCGCGACCTTGGGGTTGTCGGCCGGCGCGAACGAGACGAACCAGGCGTACGGCGGCCGGTCGGGCGAGCTCTGCGCGGTGCCGGTCTTGCCGGCGACCTTGATGCCGGGGATCTGCGCCGTGGTGCCGGTGCCGTTGTCGACGACCTCGATCATCATCTGGGTCAGGTCGCGGGCCACCGAGGAGGAGACCGCGTTGCTGCGGAACGCCTCCGGGCGGGTCTTGTCGAGCAGGGACAGGTCGGGCGCCTGCACCTCGTCGACGAGGTAGGGGCGCATCACGGTGCCGTTGTTGGCGATGCCGGCCGCCACCATCGCCATCTGCAGCGGCGTCGCGGCCACGTCGAACTGGCCGATCGCGGACAGCGCCGTCTGCGGCTGGTCCGGGTTCGCGGGGAACCGGCTCTGCACCTGGCCGCCGAGGTCGTTGAGGTAGGTCTGGTTGAACCCGAACTTCTCGGCCTGCGTCCGCAGCGCGTCGGCCCCCAGCCGCAGGCCGATGTCGCCGAAGGAGACGTTGCAGGAGACCTCGAGGGCCTGGGTCAGCGTGATCGGGTCGCCGCCGCAGGTGCTGCCGTTCTCGTTGACCAGGTCGGTGGAGGTCTGCGGCAGGTCCAGCCGGGGGCCGCCCTTGACCTTGGTGTCGGGGGTGTACTGCCCGCTCGACAGCGCGGCGGCCGCGGTCACCAGCTTGAACGTCGAACCCGGCGGGTAGATCTCCTGGATCCCGCGGTTGAGCAGCGGCCGGTTCTTGGTGCTGTTGAGCTCCTCCCAGGCCTTCTGCACCTCGCTGAACTTGTGCGAGGCCAGCCGGTTGGGGTCGTAGGTCGGGTGGCTGACCATCGCCAGGATCTTGCCCGTGGTCGGGTCGAGCGCGACGACCGCACCCTCCGTGTTCTTGCCGAGGGCCCGCAGCCCGTCGTACGCCGCGGTCTGCGCCTTGGGGTCGATGGTCAGCGACACCGAGCCGCCCTTGGGCTGGCTGTTGCCGATCATGTCGACCACGCGGTTGACGAACAGGCGCGGGTCGCTGCCGGACAGGATGTCGTTCTGGCTCGACTCCACCGCGGAGCGGCCGTAGATGTAGGAGTAGTAGCCGGTGAGCGGGGCGTACTTGAGGGGCTGCTTGTAGACCCGCTGGTACTTGTACTGGTCGTCGATCTTGGTGCTCTCCGCGATCGAGGACCCCCCAGCGACGATCGCGCCGCGCTTGCGGGAGAACTCCGCATCGCGCACCCGCTTGTTGTCGGGGCGGGAGTTGAGGCTGCTCGCGTCGAAGTACTGCAGGTAGGTGCTGTTCAGCAGCAGCGCCGCGAACAGCAGCATGCAGAAGATCGACATCGTGCGGATGGGTTTGTTCATCGCAGGTTCACCACCTGGGTGGCGTCGTCCTCCTCGGGGGACGTCAGCTCGGGCAGCGGGCGTCGGGCCTGGTCGGAGATCCGCAGCAGAAGCGCGACGATCGCCCAGTTCGCCACCAGGGACGAGCCGCCGTAGGACAGGAACGGTGTGGTGAGGCCGGTGAGCGGGATCAGCTTGGTGACGCCGCCGACGACCACGAACACCTGGAGCGCGAACACCACGCCGAGGCCGACCGCGACCAGCTTGCCGAACGCGTCCCGGCAGACCAGCGCGGTGCGCAGCGCGCGCTCCACGATCAGGCCGTAGAGCAGCAGCACCGCCATCACCCCGGTGAGGCCGAGCTCCTCGCCGATCGAGGCCATGATGAAGTCGGAGTAGGAGAACGGGATCAGCGTCGGGTCGCCCTGGCCGAGGCCGCGGCCGACCAGCCCGCCCCACGCCATGCCGTACATCCCCTGCACGATCTGGTAGGCGTTGTTGTGCGGGTCGAAGGGGTGCAGCCAGGTGTCCACGCGGGACTGCACGTGCCCGAAGACGAGGTAGCCGAGGTAGGCGCCGGAGGCGAACAGGACGCTGCCGACGACCAGCCAGCCCGGTCGCTCGGTGGCGACGTAGAGCATCACCAGGAACAGGCCGAAGAACAGCAGCGACGAGCCCAGGTCGCGCTGGAAGACCAGCACGCCGAGGCTGATCAGCCACATCACCAGGATCGGTCCGAGGTCGCGGCCCCGGGGCAGGTCGATGCCCGCGAACCGGCGGCCCGCGAGAGCCAGCGCGTCGCGGTGCAGCACGAGGTAGCCCGCGAAGAACAGCACCAGCATCACCTTGGCGACCTCGCCGGGCTGGAAGCTGAAGGGACCGAGCCGGATCCAGATGCGCGAGCCGTTGATCGTGGTCCCGAGCACCGGGAGCAGCGGCATCACCAGCAGCACCAGCGCCGCGAAGCCGGAGGTGTAGGTGAACGCCTGCAGCTGGCGGTGGTCGCGGATCACCACCAGCACCACCACGAACAGCAGCACGCCCAGCGTCATCCAGATCAGCTGGCCGCGGGCGAACGTCTTGGCGTCCGGGTTGGCGGCCAGGTCGGCGAGGTCGATGCGGTGGATGACCGCGAGGCCGAGACCGTTCAGCGCGGCGACGATCGGCAGCAGCACCGGGTCGGCGTACGGCGCGAAGATCCGGACCACGACGTGGCAGCCGAGGCAGAGCACGGCCAGCCAGCCGCCGTACCCGACGATGTCCGCGGGCACGGTGCCCTCCACGCCCAGACCGACCGCGGCGTAGGCGCCGATGCCGACGACCAGGCTGACGACCAGCAGGAACAGCTCGGCACCGCGCCGCCGGCGGTGGGTGAACGCGGCCTCGCGCAGGGACTGCATCGCGCTCATGACGTGGCCTCCACGCAGTCGGGCGGGCTCAGGGTCGGGGACGGGGCGGGCGTCGGGGACGGGCTCCGCGTCGGGGACGGGGCCCCGCTGGCCGACGGCTGACGGGTGGCCTTCCCGGTGGCCGACTTCGCCGGCGAGCTCGATGGTGACCTCGACGGGGTGGGCGTCGGTGTCGGCGTGGGGCACGGGCGGGCCGCGTCACCGAGCCGGGCGACGATCTTGTGGGCGTCGTCCAGGGACTCGGCCGGGATGCCGGCGCGGACCTGCTCGGCGGGGTACTCCGGCAGCGCCCGGATGGTCACGTCCGTCTCGTCGACCATGTGGTTCATCCGCAGCCCGGGCACGGACGCCTGGACGCCCTGGTAGATCGCGACGTGCTCTCCGCTGGCGGCGACGAAGTACTGCTGCTGGCTCCACCGGTAGCCGAGGAACCCGGCCGCCGCGAGCACCAGCGCCAGGACGAGCACCGCGGCGAGCGCCGTCAGCCGGCGGCCGCGTCGTGGCGCCTGGGGCGCGTAGCGCAGCTCCTCCGGGTCGAGCGCGGCGTCGGAGCCGGCCGGCTCGACGGGGACGGGCTCGATCTCGCCGGTGTCCCCGCCGCGGTGGCCGCGGAAGAAGCTCTTGGAGGCCTGGCCCGCCCGGCGCGGCTGCTCGGCCGCGGCCCCCACGAGCATCGGCCCGGTCGCGGCGGCCGCGAGCGGGGGCCCGTCGACGGCGGCGCCGAGCTCCTCGACGTCGGCGACGACGCAGGTGATGTTGTCGGAGCTGCCGGCGTCCAGCGAGGAGCGGATCAGCTCGACCACCGCGTAGTCGACCGACCCGGTGCCCAGGATGTCGGCCAGCCGGTCGTGGTCGAGGACGCCGGAGGCGCCGTCGCTGCACAGCAGCAGCCGGTCGCCGGGCGCCAGCTCGATGTAGAAGAGGTCGGGGTCGGTCTCGTGGACGCCGTCGACCGCGCGCAGGATCAGGTTGCGGTGCGGGTGGGTCCGGGCCTCGTCCTCGGTGATCCGGCCCTCGTCGATGAGGCTCTGCACGAAGGTGTGGTCCTTCGTGAGCTGCGACAGGGTGCCGTCGCGCAGCAGGTAGCCGCGGCTGTCGCCGATGTGCGCGAGCCCCACCCGGTGACCGTCGAAGAGCGCGGCGGTGACCGTCGTGCTCGTCCCGTCGAGTGCCGGGTCCTGCTCGACGAGCTCAGCGATCCGGTCGTGCGCGCGGTGGATGGCGCCGGCGAGCGCCTCCAGCATGTCCGGAGGCGGCTCGTCGTCGAGACGGCGCAGCGCCTGGACGGCGGTCGAGCTGGCGATGTCGCCGCGGGCCGCGCCGCCGACGCCGTCGGCGATGACCAGCAGGTGCTCGCTGGCGAAGCCGGAGTCCTGGTTGTCCTTGCGGACCCGCCCCACGTCGGAGAGCGCCGCGTAGCGCAGCGCGAGACGCGAGCCGTCCGCACCGTCGCGGGAGTCGACGGCGCCGTCCTCGGGGGGCGTGGGGTCCATGGGCGGGGGCAGGCCCTATTTCCTCAGCTCGAGGGTGGTCTTGCCGATGCGTACCTTGCTGCCGAGCTGGATGGTGGTCGGCTGGGTCAGGCGGTGGGAGCCGATGTAGGTGCCGTTGGTGGAGCCGAGGTCCTCGACGAACCACTGGTCACCGGAGCTCGCGATCCGGGCGTGCCGGGTGGAGACGTAGTCGTCGTCGAGGCGGATCGCGGCGTCCGAGCCCCGGCCGATCAGGATCGGCGCCTCGTCGAGCGAGACCGTCTCGCCCTCGTTGGCGCCCTCCACGATCGCCACGTGGGTCGGCGCGCCGCGCGGCCGCTTCGTCGGCTTGCTGCCCTGCGCCTTGCGGGCCCGGCGGTCGGCCCGCCGCTCCGCGCGGGGCGTGGACTCGATGCGAGCGCCGAACATGTCCGAGCGGATCACCGAGATCACCGAGAGCACGAAGATCCACAGGATCGCGAGGTAGGCGAACCGGATCAGCATCAGGGTCAGCTCAGACATCGCGACCTCCCGCCGCCGGGACGAACCGCACCGTCATCGTGGTGTTGCCGATCTTGATCTGGCCGCCGTCGTCGAGCGTGGCCTGCTGCACCTTGTGGCCGTTGACGAGCATCCCGTTGGTCGAGCCCAGGTCGACGACGCTCACGTCGGCGCCGGTGCGGTCGTTGGCGTGCACCCGGATCTCGGCGTGCCGGCGGGAGACGCCCGGGTCGTTGATCCGCAGGTCCGCGTCGGTGCCGCGGCCGATCACGATGCCGGGCGGGTCGAGCGGGTGCTTCATCCCGTTGACCTCGAGGATCACGTTGGCGCGGCGTACGGCGGTGTCGGTGACCGACCGCTCGGAGACGGGGGTGACCTTGGCCAGCGCGGCGCTGCGCACCCGGAACCGGCCCGTGGACAGGTCGTCGCGCTCGTCGAAGCTGATCGTCACCGGGCCGGTGAAGACGTAGGACTGCTCGTGGGCGTGGTCGCGGAGCATCTCGGTGAGCTCCTGCGCCAGGGTCGAGGAGTACGGCGCGAGGCGCTCGTGGTCCTGCTCGGACAGCTCGACGTGGAACTGGTTCGGGACCAGGCGGCGGTTGCGGGAGAGGATCTGCGCGGAGTTGTCGACCTCGCGCTGCAGGGCCGCGGCGATCTCCACCGGCTGCACGGCGCTGCGGAAGGCCTTGGCGAAGACGCCGGAGACCATCTGCTCGAGACGGCTCTCGAACTTCTGCAGGATTCCCACGTCCGCCTCCTCTCGCTGCTCGTGTCCGGTGTTCCTACCCCCGTCCCTGGCCCGCCGAACCCGGGACGTCGCCGGTGAGCATGACAGAACCTGCCGGAGCAGGGAGGCGCCCACCGGTGGCGGGTCCGACGTACTGGCATCGTAACGGGCGGGTCGTCAGCCGGTTCGGGCGGACGCCGCGGGCGAACGGCCCGGTTTGGGAGGCCTCGGCAGCGTGGGATACCCTGAGCGGGCTTCACGCGCGAGTGGCGGAATAGGCAGACGCGCACGGTTCAGGTCCGTGTGCCCGAAAGGGCGTGGGGGTTCAACTCCCCCCTCGCGCACCACCCCCAAGGTGCATCCAGAGCCCCGGTCCGACGACCGGGGCTCTGGCATGTCCGGGGCCGACGAGCAGCCGTGGACCCTGGACTTGCCGGCGACCGGGCTGCGGCTCAGACCGGCGGTGGTGCCGGGCCTGGGTCAGAGCGGCGGAGACGCCGAGCACCGAGAACGCCGCGGTGGTACCGAGCACGATCAGCACCGGTACCGTCCAGGCGCCGGTCGCGTCGTGGGTTGCGCCGAGGACCGTGGGCCCCACCGCCGCGAAGACCTACCCCACGCCCGGCAGGCTGGTCAGCGTCCCGACGGCCGCACCCCCGACGCCGACGTCGCGGCGGAGCCCGGAGATCGGCGCGACCGCCACGAACGGCGCGCGCAGGTTCAGCGAGACGAGCACCAGGGCCACGACGAACGCCCACGGCATCACCGCCCGGCCCCGCCGTCCCGTCCCCCGCTGCCCACTCATCCCCGTCCACGCTAGGCCGAGACGGTCGTCACGTCCGTGACGGGTCGGTGTCCGACGCGGGGTAGTCCGTGACGGTGTGGCTGCCCAGGGGGCAGGTTTCCGACCATTCCGTCACGGACTACCCGGGTTGTGCACAGGGGCCGGGTCAGTTCCCGCCGGTGCCGTTGAGCAGCATGCTGCCCTGCGGCTGGTAGGGGTTGCCGTCGTGCTCGATCAGGTAGTGCTCGTTGTAGGCGCGCACCGCCTGGGCGTTGGTCATGCCGGGCAGCTTGAAGCCGAGGATCTCCTGCACCTTCTTCGCGGCCTCGGCCCGGGCGACCTGCTGCTGCGCGATGGCCTGCGCCTTCTGCGCGATCGCGGTCTTCTGCGCGGCCTCGGCGGCGTACGTCGCGGCCTGGGCGTCGTTGATCTTCTTGATCAGGTTCGGGTCGGTCGGCTCCGGCTTCTTCACCAGCACGGAGAAGTGGTCGAAGTAGTGGCCCTGCGCGTTGGAGTCGACGAGCTCGACGATGCCGGTGCGCAGCGTCGAGGCGATCTCGGTGCGGACCTTCGGGTCGTTGCGGACC
Organism: Nocardioidaceae bacterium; assembly: GCA_035718765.1. Classification (GTDB taxonomy): domain Bacteria; phylum Actinomycetota; class Actinomycetes; order Propionibacteriales; family Nocardioidaceae; genus Nocardioides_B. The sequence goes on along the minus strand of DASTGV010000391.1, from coordinate 11,542 downwards.
GTGGTCCACGCGTACTTCTGGGTGATCCGGCCGAGCTCGACGTCGACCGGGTCCGCGACGATCTTGCGGATCATCGTCTCCCAGCCGCCCGAGCCGGACCCGTTGTCCTGGATGTAGGCGCCGTAGCGCTGCCCGAGGTTCGTGTAGAACTTCTCCAGGGTCGCGCAGTCGGTGATCTGGTAGAAGCGCACGATGATCGGCACCTGCATCTCCACGTTGTCGGCCGAGACCACCTTGAAGGGTGTGGCGTCCGACCCCTCCTGACCGGTGGCGTCCCAGTCGCGCTGCGACGAGGAGTACGTGACGTAGGTGTCGCCCGGTGAGTTGAAGTTCTCGTGCGTGCCGGCCGGGACGCAGCCCTTGAAGCGGGCGTCCTCGATGGGACCGCCGCCGATCTGCACGGCGATCTGGTTCGGGCCGGTGGAGACCGACGAGGTCGAGAACGACGCGACCACGAGGACGGCGACGACGGCGGCGACCACGAGCCCGACCCGGCGCAGCACCTTCCCGCCGTTGGCGGCCCGGGACGCGACCTTGTTGTACGAGCTCATGGCAGATCCTTCCGAGGGGAGTTGGCGAGGTCCACCTGGTGCACCTCGTCGAGGACGATGCGACCGAGGGAGCTGGTGGGCTCGACCTCGATCTCGGTGAGAGCGGCGTCGCGGACGGCGTCCTTGAACGCGCGCAGGTTGGCGATCTCCGTGCGCTCCTGGCTGGTCAGGCGGGTGCGCTGGACGATGAGCCAGACGACGCCACCGAGCAGGACCAGGGGCACGAGGTCGAGGAGCAACCTCATGCGGGGTTCCTTTCGGGGTCCCCGGTGCGCGGCGGCCCCGGGGACGGGAGGTAGAGGTGGTCGCCGACGCGAGCCGCGGCGGCGACGGGGACGAGGTCCTAGCGGGGTGTCACGGTGGGCTGCTCTCGACGACGGGACAGGGACAGCAGCGTTGCCGCTGTGCCGACCAGACTTCCCGGCTCACCTGCGCAGGAGCATACGAAATCCCGCGCACACGTGCGCGGGATTTGTCGGGGTCGCGACCGGAACGCGACCCGGCGGGGGTAGTCCGTGACGAAGTGGCTGGTCCGGGGCTCGATTCCGAACCATTCCGTCACGGACTACCCGGGTTGTGCACAGGTGACGTGAGGCGGTCAGCGGTGGCCGGCGACGGCGTGCGGCGTGTAGCCCGACCCGAGCTCCTCGAGCTCGTCGTCGGACAGCTCGAGGTCGACGGCCGCGACGGCGTCGGCGAGGTGCTGGGGCTTGGTGACGCCGACGATCGGGGCGGTGACGACCGGCTGGTGCAGCAGCCAGGCCAGCGCGACCTGGGCCCGGGGGACGCCGCGGCGCTCGGCGACGGCCGCGACCGTGTCCACGACCGCCTTGTCCTCGTCGCGGTAGAGCGAGCCGCCGAACTCGTCGGTCTCCGTGCGGGCGGTCTCGGTGTCCCAGTCGCGGGTCAGCCGGCCGCGGGCCAGCGGGCTCCACGGGATCACGCCGACGCCCTGGTCCTCGCACAGCGGCAGCATCTCCCGCTCCTCCTCGCGGTAGAGCAGGTTGTAGTGGTTCTGCATGGACACGAACCGGGTCCAGCCGCCCAGGTCGGCGACGTGCTGGGCCTTCGCGAACTGCCAGGCGTACATCGACGACGCGCCGATGTAGCGGGCCTTGCCCGCCTTCACCACGTCGTGCAGCGCCTCCATGGTCTCCTCGATCGGCACGGTCGGGTCCCAGCGGTGGATCTGGTACAGGTCGACGTAGTCGGTGCCGAGCCGGCGCAGCGACGCGTCGATCTCGTGCAGGATCGCCTTGCGGGACAGGCCGGCGCCGTTCGGGCCCGGCCGCATCCGGCCGTGCACCTTGGTGGCGACCACGACGTCCTCGCGCTCGGCGAAGTCGTTGAGGGCGCGGCCGGTGAACTCCTCGCTGCTGCCGCCGGAGTAGACGTTCGCGGTGTCGAAGAACGTGACGCCGGCCTCGAGCGCGTCCTTGACGATCGTGCGGGCGGCGTCCTCGTCGAGCACCCACGGGTGCCCGCCGCGCGCCGGGTCGCCCCAGCTCATGCAGCCCAGCGTGAGGGCGGAGACCTCCAGCCCGGTGCTTCCCAGCTTCGTGTAGCGCATGTTCACTCCTCCAGTAGTCCGTGCAGGGCGGCGCGGGCGACGGCCTCGGCCGCGTCGTCGGTGAGCGGGAGGTGCCCGGTCATCAGCCGGAACACCAGGGGCCCGAACAGCAGGTCGGTGGCCGTGTCCACGTCCACGTCGGCGCGTACGTCGCCCCGCTCGACGCCGCGCTCCCACAGCCGGGCCACGGCCATCCGCCGGCCGGCCAGGAACCACGCCCGGAAGTACGCCGCGCCGCCCTCGTCGGTGACCGACGCTGCCAGCAGCTGGGAGAACACGGTGCCCTCGGGGCTCGCGTAGAACCGGCTGACCAGCCGGACCTGCTCGACCAGGTCGCCCTCCGTCGTACCGGTGTCGGGGAGGGGTACGGCGTCGGCCATGTCCCGCCCGAACGCCTCGGCGGCGACCGCCGTCCGCGAGGGCCAGTGCTTGTAGAGGGTGGCCTTGCTGACGCCGGACCGGGCGGCGATCGCGTCGATCGTGGCGGCGGGTAGACCACCCTCCCGCAGCAGGGCCCGGGTCGCGTCGACCGCGGCCTCGTGCACCTTGATGCTGCGGGGCCTCACCGGGCGGGCGAACAGCGCGTGCGGCTGCCCGCCCGGTCCGGTGCCCGTGCCGCCGGGGGGAGGCATCTCAGACCGCCGCGGCCAGCGCCTCGAACTCGTCGTCGGTGAGCTCGATGCCCGCGGCGGCGGTGTTCGACTCGAGGTGCGCGACGCTGGAGGTGCCCGGGATCGGCAGCATCACCGGCGACCGCTTGAGCAGCCACGCGAGCGCGAGCTGCGACGGGGTGGCGTCGTGTTCCTTGGCGGCGGCCGCGAGCGGGCCGTCCTCCCGGGACAGCTCGCCGGTCGCGAGCGGGAACCACGGGATGAAGCCGATGTCGTTGCTCTCGCAGTAGTCCAGCAGCGGCTCGGCGTCGCGGTTGGCCAGGTTGAAGAGGTTCTGCACGGTCGCGATGGTGGCGATCTTGCGGGCCTCCACGAGCTGCTCGACGCTGACCTCGGACAGCCCGATGTGCCGGACCTTGCCCTCGTCCTGGAGCTTCTTGAGCTCGCCGACCTGGTCCTCGGCCGGCACGTTCGCGTCGATGCGGTGCAGCTGGAACAGGTCGATGGTCTCCACCCCGAGGCGGCGCAGCGAGAGCTCGCACTGCTGGCGCAGGTAGGCCGGGTTGCCGACGGGGGTCCAGATGCCCGGGCCCTGCCGGGTGAGCCCTGCCTTGGTGGCGATCACCACGTCGCCGGCGTACGGGTGCAGCGCCTCCCTGAGCAGCTCCTCGGCGACGACCGGACCGTAGGAGTCGGCGGTGTCGAAGAAGGTCACGCCCAGCTCGACCGCGCGGCGGAGCACGCGGACCGCCTCGCCACGGTCCCGCGGGTCGCCCCACACGCCCTCGCCGGTCAGATGCATCGTGCCGTAGCCCAGGCGGACGACCGGCAGGTCGCCGCCGATCTCGTAGTGGCCGGAGGCGGCCGCGACGTTCGGACCGGACTGGGTGATGGTCATGCACATCTCCTGGGAAAGTCTGTGGAAACTGAACGAACAGTTCACATTAGTCCGGTCCGGGCGGGTTTCAAGCCGTCACCAGGGACGCCAGCCGGCGGGCCATCAGCGCGAAGGTGACCTTGTGGGCGGCCACCGTGGACCACCAGTACGCGTGGCCGGCGAGGCCGGCGGGCTCGAACGTGGTCCGCAGCGTCAGCTCGGTACGCGCGCCCGCGGGCCGGACCAGGACGTCGAGGTACGCCGTGCCGGGCAGCCGGGACAGCGCGCGCAGCCGCAGCCGGGTCCCGGGGTGCACCTCGAGGACCTCCCAGAAGTCCATCGCGTCCCCGTCGGCGAGCGGCCGGCCGGGACCGGTGATGCGGTACCCCGGGCCGCCGACCAGCCCGTCGGCGACGCCGCGCAGCCACCACAGCAGCCGGGGCGCGTAGAAGCGGGCGTCCCCGCCGAGCGAGCCGACCACGTCCCAGGCCTGTTCGGGGGTGGTGGCGGCGGTGACGGTCTGCTGGTCGACGTACGGCATGGGGACGGCGTACCCAGATGGGGCCGAGGCACTAGCCCAGCCCCACGAGCTCCTTGCCGCGGTCGACGAGGTTGAAGTGGTTGACCGCCCAGATTGCCGCTGCGGCGGCGGCCAGTCCGAGCACCGTGAACACCGACGAGCTCACCGGCCGGCGCTTCGCGTGGTGCCAGGCCTCCTCGGCCTTCACGCGGAACCGGTGGAACAGCCGGTGCGCCCAGCGGAACTCCGTCGACCAGATCCACAGACCGAAGAGCACCGGGGGGATGGTCAGCGGGCCGGGCAGCACGGCGAGCGCGAAGCCCGAGACGATGAACAGCAGGCCCGCCAGGAACACCCCGAACCGCCAGGCGTGGCCGATCCCGGGCTTGCTGCGCATCCGGTGCCGGAAGCCCGACGGCTCACCGGGCAGGTCGGACGGCACGTCGGTGCTGGTGCGGGACGTGCTGGGCATCGCGGGCTCCGGTCGTCAGCGTCACGGGTGGTGCCCGTACGACGGTCGATGAGCAGTTTAAGTGCCGGCTCGCAATACTGTGCGGATGCAGCATCCGGCCGCGCCCTCGCCGTACGACTCCCTGCCCCCGTTGCGCCGGGAGGTGTTCGAGGCCCGGCTCGAGCGCTGGCTGCCCGACCTGGAGGACGCCCTGCGCCCCCTGTACGTCGACCCGGGGGCCGTCGCGCGACGGCTCGTCGACCTGGCGGCCCGGGCCTACGCGTCCCGCACCGACGACCTGCACCGCCTCGACCTCGAGCGGTCCCTGGCGCCGGACTGGTTCCAGCGACCGGAGATGGTCGGCTACGCGGCGTACGCGGACCGGTTCGCCGAGAACCTGGCCGGGGTGGCCGAGCGCACGCCGTACCTCGCGGACCTCGGGGTGCGCTACCTGCACCTGATGCCGCTGCTGACGCCGCGCCCGGCCCCGAACGACGGCGGGTACGCGGTCGCCGACTTCCGCAGCGTGCGCCCCGACCTCGGCACGACCGACGACCTGCGGGCGCTGACCCGGCGGCTGCGCCAGGACGGGATCAGCCTGTGCCTGGACCTGGTGCTCAACCACGTGGCCCGCGAGCACCCGTGGGCGGAGAAGGCACGGGCGGGCGACCCGACCTACCGCGACTACTTCCTGGTCTACCCGGACCGGACCATGCCGGACGCGTTCGAGCAGACGCTGCCGGAGGTGTTCCCGGACTTCGCACCCGGCAGCTTCTCCTGGGACGACGACCTGGACGGCTGGGTCTGGACGACGTTCAACGACTACCAGTGGGACGTCAACTGGGCGAACCCCGACGTGCTGTGCGAGTTCGCCGACGTGATCCTCGACCTGGCCAACCACGGGGTGGAGGTCTTCCGCCTGGACGCCATCGCGTTCACCTGGAAGCGGATGGGCACGAGCTGCCAGAACCAGCCGGAGGTGCACGCGCTCACCCAGGCGCTGCGCACGGTCGCCCGGATCGCCTGCCCGGCGGTGGTGTTCAAGGCCGAGGCGATCGTGGGACCGCAGGACCTGCTCGCCTACCTCGGGCAGCGCGAGCACTGGGGCAAGGTCAGCGACCTCGCCTACCACAACTCGCTGATGGTGCAGATCTGGTCGATGCTCGCCTCCCAGGACGCGCGGCTCGCGGCCCGGGCGCTGCAGCAGCTGCCGCAGGCGCCGTCGACCACCGCGTGGATCACCTACGCCCGCTGCCACGACGACATCGGCTGGGCGATCGGCGACGACGACGCGGCGGCCGTCGGGCTGTCCGGCTTCGAGCACCGGCGGTTCCTGTCCGACTTCTACGCCGGGGAGTTCCCCGGCTCCTGGGCGCGCGGCCTGGTCTTCCAGGAGAACCCCGCCACCGGGGACCGGCGGATCTCCGGCTCGCTCGCCTCGCTGGCCGGGCTGGAGGCGGGCGACCCGGGCTCGGTCGACCGGATCCTGCTCGCGCACGCGGTCGTGCTCGGCTTCGGCGGCCTGCCGGTCATCTGGATGGGTGACGAGCTCGGCCTGCTCAACGACCCCGACTGGGCCGCCGACCCCGAGCACGCGCCGGACAACCGCTGGGCGCACCGTCCCCAGATGCCCTGGCCGCTGCCGCCCGACGAGCACGGCATCCAGGAGGGGGTACGCCGCCTGGTGACCGCCCGTGCGGCGCTGCCGCACCTGCACGCCTCGGTGCCGGCGCAGGTGCTGGACCCCCGCGACCCCGGGGTGCTGCTCGTCGCGCGGCGGCACCCGCTCGGGGCGATGCTCGGCGCCTACAACGTCACCCCCGGCCCGCGGCACGTCCCGCTCGACGTGCTCCGCGACCTCGGCCTGGACCCGGAGTCGGTCGTCGACCACGTGTCCGGCTCGACGCCGGTGCTCCACGACGACGCGGTCCAGCTCGCGCCGTACGCCTGCGTCTGGCTGACCGCCTGAGCGGCCGCGGGTGCGGTCCGGGGGCCGGGCGAGCCATGATGGAGCGGTGATCACGCGCGAGCTCGCCCAGAACCTTGCCGCGGCCGGACTGGCCTGGGAGCCGTCCAGCGGCGACCGCTTCCTCGTGCCCGACCGGGACCTCGACGACGAGGTCTTCGTGGTCAGCGGGATGTCCGTCGAGGTCTCCGAGCTGCCGACCGGGCCCGAGATGAAGTTCAACGGCACCGTGGAGTGGGCGCTGGACAGCATCGGCAAGCACGAGGTCATCTGGCTGCCGCGGGAGGACCAGCTGCGCGAGGCCCTCGCCCACCGGTTCGCCGGCCTGGAGCGGCTCGACGGGGCCACCGGCGGGTACGCCGTCGTGCTCACCGACGGCGGCCGCTACGTCGACATCGACGCGGAGCGCGCCTACGCGCGGGCGTTGCTGGCGGTGCTGTCGTCCTGAGGGTCGGCCGCCGCCCCGTCTGCCTCCGCCTCGGCGAGCCGCCGGTGCAGCCGGTCCCGGATCTCCTCCGGCGTGAGCTGCGTCCGCGCGCGCTGGTTGCGGGCGATGATGGCCCCGGTCGCCGCGACCCCGGCCAGCCCGGCCAGGCCGAGCGCTTTCCACAGCTTCATCCGCACCCTTTCTCCGGAGGACCGATGCCGCGCACCTCGCTGACGCTGGACCAGGCCGTCGACCTGACCCGCACCGGTGACGTGTGGCTGTTCCGCGGCCGCACGGTCGCCGACCAGGCTATCCGCGCGGTGACCAACAGCCCGGTGAACCACGTCGGGATGGCGGTGGTCCTCGACGACATGCCGCCGCTGATGTGGCACGCCGAGCTCGGCCGCGGGCTGCTCGACCTCTGGACCGGCAGCCACCACCGCGGTGTCCAGCTGCACGACCTGCGGGAGGCGGTCGAGCAGTGGACCGGCCGCTACGAGCAGCGCGCCTGGCTGCGGCAGCTCGACGCGACGGTCACCCCGGACATGGAGGCGGCGCTGCTGCGCACCATCGCCCGGATGGACGGCACGCCCTTCCCCGCGACGGTGGCGCTCGCGGGTCGCTGGGCCCGGGGCCGGGTCCGCCGGCCCGCGCCGGTCGAGACGACGTACTGCGCGGAGGTGGTCGCCGCGACGTACCAGGCGATGGGTCTGCTGGGCGGCGAGCGCCCCACGAACTGGTACGACCCCGGCAGCTTCTGGTCCGGCGACGAGCTCGCCCTGCTGGCCGGCGCCCGGCTCACCGACGAGGTCGCCGTCGGGCCCTGACCCCGCGGGTGGGCGTCAGGGGTGGGCGAGCAGCTCGCCGTGCAGGACCGAGAACCAGCCGTCGTCGTGGGCGGCCCAGCGGCGCCAGCCGTCGGCGAGGGCGGAGAGCTCGGCGGTCGTGGCGAGGCCACGGTCGACGGCCTGGCGGGCGAGGTCGGAGTCGACGATCCGGTCGGCCCACAGGCCGCCCCACCATGCGCGGTCCATCGGGCTGGCGTAGCACCAGGTGGCCGACGAGGCGGTCACGTCGGTGAGGCCGGCCGCGCGGGCCCAGGCGAGCAGCCGGCGGCCGGCGTCGGGCTCGGCGGAGTTGGAGCGGGCCACCGCGGAGTACACCTCGAGCCAGCGGTCCAGCTCGGGCACGGCCGGGTACCACGTGAACCCGGCGTAGTCGCTGTCCCGGGCGGCCACGATCCCGCCCGGCCGGCAGACCCGCCGCATCTCCCGCAGCGCCAGCACCGGGTCGTCGACGTGCTGGAGCACCTGGTGGGCGTGCACGACGTCGAAGCACGCGTCGGGCAGGTCGAGGGCCTGCACGTTCCCGACCACGAAGTCCACGTTCGTGGTGCCGCGGCGCCCCGCCTCACCCCGGGCCAGGTCGAGTGCGTCCTCGGTGCGCTCGAGCGCCGTCACCGTGCCGCCGGGCCCGACCACGTCGGCCAGGTCCATGGTGATCGTCCCCGGCCCGCACCCCACGTCGAGCAGGCGCATCCCCGGACGCAGCAGCGGCAGCAGGTAGCCGGCGGAGTTCGCGGCCGTGCGCCACCGGTGCGAGCGCAGCACCGACTCGTGGTGCCCGTGGGTGTAGGCGTTCGTCATCCCGCCAGGCTGTCACCGGCCGCGCTCACCCGGCAGCGGCCGGACCAGCCGCTGAGACGTCGGGGACGTCGGCCTCCAGCTCCAGCTCGACGCCGTCCTCGTCGTCCACGTGCGAGCCGACCTCGACGAACCCGAACCGTGCCAGCAGCGCCCGCGACGCCGCGTTGCCGGGCGAGACCGACGCCCGCACCGTGCGGACCCCGTGGGCCGCGAGCCAGCCCAGGAACTCCCGGACCATGGCCGTCGCGACGCCCCGCCCGCGGTAGGCCGGCGACACCGCGTAGCCGATCTCGACCACGCCGTCCCGGGGTCCCTCGTGGCAGCCGATCCGGCCCGCCACCGTGGCGCCGTCGAGCAGCACGTGCAGGAGGTACGGCGCCGAGCCGGGGTCGCGCGTGAGGGCCTCGCGCCGGTAGCCGAGCACCCGCCGGTCGTGGTCCGGCCAGACCGCCTCGACCCCGTCGACGGTGAACGTGCGTCCGGCGGCCAGGTCGCGGATCGCCGGCCCGGACAGGGCGACCAGCCTCACCGCGGTCTCACCGGACGGGCCGTTCGAAGAGCAGCTCGAGGCCGTCCTCCTCGTCCCACTGCTCGCCGACCCGCTCGAACCCGAACGGCCGCAGGGTCGCCAGGGACGCCTCGTTCGACGGGCTGATGCTCGCGCGGACCACGGCCACCGCCGGCTCGGACGCCGCCCAGTCGAGGGCGGTGGCGAGCAGCGCCCGCGCCCAGCCGCGCCTCCGGAACGCCGGGTCGACGCCGTAGGCCACCTCCACCATCCCGCGGTCGTCGGGCGGCCCGTGGAAGCCGACCAGTCCGACCACGTCCCCCTCGGGCGTGACGGCGGCACGCGCGATCCAGCCCAGCGCCGCCGGGTCCGCCGCCACCTGCGGGAGCCGGATGTTCCACAGCCACGCGTGGTCGGCGAGGTACGGCGTCGCGGTGATCCCGGACGCCGCCGACGCGGCCGCCAGGTCGCCGGCCACGAGGGCCCGCATCGTCGCCACGGACAGCGGCACCAGCCGCAGCACGGGGGTCTCCACCCGGCGATGTTAGGGCCCCGTTAAGAACCTTCGGTACGGCGGCGTGCCGAGCCACCATCGAGACGTGAGCCAGACCCTGCGCACGACGGTCCCCCGCTCCGACGTACCGCTGCGGGAGCTGTGGCCGGACGCCGGCGCCCGGCTGTTCGTGGCCTACTGGGGCGCGCTCGTCGTCATCGACCTCACGGACGGGACGGCCGCGGTGGCCGCGATGGCTGCCCTGGTGTGCGTCTGCAGCGTCCGTCAGCGCGTCGCCGTCGGGCTCGCAGTGGCCGGCGAGGGCTGGCTGTTCCTGGTCGGCTTCCTCGGCCACGGGCACGGTGAGCTCGTCCTGCACGGGACCGGTGACGCCGGGCGCCTGCTGCTGCTCCTGGCCGTCGCCGCCGCGACCGCCGCCCTGACCCCGCCGCCCTCCCGAGGAGACCGATGACCGTCACCGTCCGACCGGGCGCGACCGAGCAGCACGGGTTGCGCGGCTGGCTGCTGGAGGACATGGCGCACCGTGCCTCCTCCCACCCGGGTCCGTACGCCAAGGCGCCCAGCGGTGAACGCACCCACCCGTGGTGGAAGGTGATGTGCCTGACCGGCGTCGACTACTTCTCGACGCTCGGCTACCAGCCGGGCATCGCGGCCATCGCCGCCGGCGTGCTCTCGCCGTTCGCCACGCTCGTGCTGGTCGCGCTGACCCTGCTGGGGGCGCTGCCGGTCTACCGCCGGGTCGCCGTCGAGAGCCCGCACGGCGAGGGCTCCATCGCGATGCTCGAGCGGCTGCTGTCCTTCTGGCAGGGCAAGCTGTTCGTGCTGGTGCTGCTCGGCTTCGCCGCCACCGACTTCCTGATCACCATGACCCTGTCGGCCGCGGACGCCACCGCGCACATCGTGGAGAACCCCAACGTGCCGCAGCTCCTGCACGGGCACCAGGTCGCGATCACCCTGGTCCTGCTCGCGCTGCTCGGCGCGATCTTCCTGCGCGGCTTCACCGAGGCGATCGGCATCGCGGTCGGGCTCGTGGGCGCCTACCTCGCGCTCAACGTCGTGGTGATCACGGTCGCGATGGCGCACGTCGTCGCGCACCCGGCCGTGGTCAGCCACTGGACCACGGCGATCACCACCCAGCACGGCGACCCGCTGATGGTGGTCGCGCTGTCGCTGCTCGTCTTCCCCAAGCTGGCCCTGGGCATGTCCGGCTTCGAGACCGGGGTCGCGGTGATGACGCACGTGCACGGCGACGAGGGCGACACCGAGGCGGCACCGGCCGGGCGCATCCGGGGCACCCAGCGGATGCTGGCGACGGCAGCGGCGATGATGAGCGTCTTCCTGGTCACCAGCAGCTTCGTCACCACGCTGCTCATCCCGCCACGCGCGTTCCAGCCCGGCGGCGAGGCGTCGGGTCGCGCCCTGGCCTACCTCGCGCACCTGTACCTCGGCAACGGCTTCGGGACGGCCTACGACATCAGCACCATCGCGATCCTGTGGTTCGCCGGGGCCTCGGCGATGGCCGGCATGCTGAACCTGATCCCGAAGTACCTGCCCCGCTACGGCATGGCGCCGCAGTGGTCCCGCGCGGTCCGGCCGCTGGTGCTGGTGCTGATCTCGATCGCCTTCCTGGTCACCTGGCTCTTCGACGCCGACGTCAACGCCCAGGGCGGCGCCTACGCGACCGGCGTGCTGGTGCTGTTCACCTCCGCGGGCGCGGCGGTCACCCTCGCCGCCCGCCGGGCCGGGCAGCGCCGGCTGTCGTGGGCGTTCGCGGTGATCACGCTGGTGTTCGTCTACACGACGGTCGACAACGTCATCGAGCGGCCCGACGGCGTGAAGATCGGCGCCTGCTTCATCGCCGCCATCCTCGCCGTCTCGTTCGCCTCGCGGCTGTCCCGCTC
>DASTGV010000390.1:0-5217 GCA_035718765.1 Nocardioidaceae bacterium | reverse complement strand
GGCACCCCGGCCGAGCACGCCGAGCCGGTCGAGCACGCGATGCCGCGGGCGTCGAGCAGCATCAGCAGGGAGTCGCCCTCGCAGCCGGGGAAGGTCAGGTGCGCGTTGCCGGGCAGCCGGTGCGCGAGTCCCGGGTCGGGGTCGCCGTTGACCCGGGCGTCCGGCACCACCTGCTGGACGCGGGCGACCAGGGCGTCGCGCAGCGCGGCGACCCGGGCGGCGTGCCGGGGCTGCTCGCGCACGGCGATCTCGACGGCGGCCGCGAAGCCGGCGATGGCGGGGGTGTCGATGGTGCCGGAACGGATGTCGCGCTCCTGGCCGCCGCCGTGCAGCTGGGGGGTGACGTCGAGGTCGCGACGAACGACCAGCGCGCCGACGCCGTACGGCCCGCCGACCTTGTGCGCGGTCAGGGTCAGCGCGTCGACCCCGGAGGCGGCGAAGTCGACCGGCACCTGGCCGACGGCCTGGACCGCGTCGGTGTGCACCGGGACGTCGTGCGCGTGCGCGAGCTCGACGACCTCGGCCAGCGGCTGGACCGTGCCGACCTCGTTGTTGGCCCACATCACCGAGACCAGGGCGACGCTGCCGGGGTCGCGCTCCAGCGAAGAGCGCAGCGCCTGCAGGTCGAGACGACCGAGGCTGTCGACCGGCAGCAGCTCGACGTCGGCGCCCTCGTGCTCGGCGAGCCAGTGCAGCGGGTCGAGCACGGCGTGGTGCTCGACCGCGGTGCTGAGGATCCGGGTCCGGCGCGGGTCCTGCGCGCGGCGGGACCAGAAGAGCCCCTTGAGCGCGAGGTTGTCCGACTCGGTGCCGCCCGACGTGAACACCACCTCGCCGGGGCGGCAGGACAGCGCCCGCGCGATCGTCTCCCGCGACTCCTCCACGACTCGGCGGGCGGCCCGGCCCGCGGCGTGCAGCGACGACGGGTTGCCGGTCTCGGTGAGCTGCGCCGTCATCGCGGCGACGGCCTCGGCGTACATGGGCGTCGAGGCCGCGTGGTCGAGGTAGACGGTGTCGGTCATTGCATCCACCAGGGTACGGCGTGCCCGGCGCCGGTCAGTCCACGCCGTCCAGCCGCCCTACGCAGCTCGCCGGGGCGGGCGGCTCACAACGCCACGACGGCGACCAGCGCGCGGTGGTCGGTGCCGGGCACGGTGACCGACTCGGTGCGCAGCGCCCGCAGCCCGGAGCTGAGCAGGACGTGGTCGATGGCCACCAGCGACGGCACCGCCAGCCCGAACCGGGACACCTGGCCCGCGGCCGGCCAGGTCGGCTGCCACTGCGAGTTGGCCTGGGTCGCGGCGTCCGCGAAGCCGATGCCCACCAGGGACCGCATCGGCACGTGGTCCATGGTCGCGTTCAGGTCGCCCACGACCAGGGTGCGCTCCGAGGTGGCCCGGGCCGCGTGGCGGACCACGCCGTGGTCCGTGCGCCAACCGGTGACGTCGCCGAGCGGCGGTCTCGGGTGGACGGCCAGCAGGTGCACCCGACCGGCCGGCGTGCGCAGGTCCATCGCGTAGCCGCCGAACTGGGTGGCCAGCCGGTGCACGCCGCGCAGCGGGTAGCGCGAGAACACCATCGTGCCCGCCGGGCCGTCCGCCGGCCTGCCGGCGCGGTGCTCGAACGCCTGGCCGAGGCCCGCCGACTCCAGCCCCGACAGGGCCTGCGGCGTCACCTCCTGGAGCACCAGGACGTCGATGTCGTCGGCCACCGCGACCTCGACGACCCGCGAGGTGTCGGCCTCCCCGAACCGCAGGTTGGCGGTCATCACGTGCAGCCGGTGATGGGCGGCGGCGTCGGCGGCCGGCGTCCCGACGTACGGCCCGCTGGCCCAGAACGCGTGCAGCAGCATCCCGACCAGCGACACCACCACGAGCAGCCGGGCGGCGCCCCGCCAGAAGCCGCGGCCGCGCCACCAGGCCAGGAGCAGCAGCAGGAACGCCAGGGCGTAGAGCGCGAGGGCGTACGGCGTGAAGGCCAGCAGCCGCACCCATGCCCCGCCCTGCGGGTCCATCAGCCGGTCGTAGGTGAGCAGGAACGCGGGCACCAGCACGGCGGTCAGGAGCAGCCCGAGCAGCAGCCAACGCAGCCTCATGCCCACCACGGTAGTTACCGCCGGCGGAAATGCGGTGGCGCAGCGCCGAGGAGCCCGGCACACTGGTCGCGCCATGAAGAGCTGACACCGGTCCCCCGTCCGCACCCACCCGTGATCGGTGTCCCCTCATGTCCTCCTCTGTCTCCCTTCTCCCCGTCCTGTCCGCGCTCGTCGCCCGGGACCTGGCCAAGGCCTACGGCGACCGGCCGGTTCTCGACGGCGTCGACCTCGTCGCCACCCCCGGCCGGCCGCTCGGCCTGGTCGGTGAGAACGGCGTCGGCAAGTCCACGCTGCTCCGCGTGCTCGCGGGCTCCGAGGCGCCCGACGCGGGCTCGGTCGAGCGTCCCGCCGACCTCGTGCACCTGACCCAGGAGCCGGAGTTCCCCGCCGACGCCACGGTCGGCGACGTCCTCGACGAGGCGCTCGCACCCCTGCACGGCGCGGTGGCCCGGCTCGAGGAGCTCGCCGCCCGGCTCGACGAGCCCGGCGCTGCCGAGGAGTACGACGCGACGCTCACCTGGGCCGGCCTCCACGACGCCTGGGACGCCGACGCCCGGGCGGACCAGGCCGCGGCGCGGCTGGGGCTGGGCCGGCTGGACCGGTCGCGTCCGGCGGCGGCCCTCTCCGGCGGCCAGCGCAGCCGGCTCGCCCTGGCCGCCCTGGTCACCCGCCGGCCCACGTGCGTGCTGCTCGACGAGCCCACCAACCACCTCGACGACCAGGCGGTGACGCTGCTCGAGGAGTTCGTCACCTCGCTGCCGGGCGTGGCGGTGGTGGCCAGCCACGACCGGGCCTTCCTGGACGCGGTGTGCGGCGCGGTCGTCGACCTCGACCCCGGCGGGCAGCGGTTCACCGGCGGCTACAGCGACTACCTCGCCGAGAAGCAGGCCGCCCGGCGCCGCTGGCAGGACGCGTTCGAGGCCCAGCAGGACGAGCTCGACGGGCTGCGCCGGGCCGCGGCCACGACCGCCCGCCAGGTGGCGCCGCACAACCGGCCGCCGCGCGACGGCGACAAGTTCATCCACCACTTCAAGGGGCAGAACGTCGCCCGCGCGGTCAGCCGCCGGGTCAAGGACGCGGAGCGCCGCATCGAGGTGCTGGAACGGGACCGCATCCCCAAGCCGCCCGCACCGTTCTCCTTCCGCGGGGTGCTCGCCCCGGTCCGTCGTACGACGGGGGTGGTGGTCGCCGCCCGCGACCTCGAGCTCGCGGGCCGGCTGCACCTGCCACGGCTCGACGTGCCGTCGGGCGGGCGGCTGCTGGTCACCGGGTCCAACGGCTCCGGCAAGTCCACGCTGCTCAAGCTCGTCGCCGGCGAGCTCGCCCCCTCCGCGGGCAGCCTCGCCGTCTCCGCGCACCGGGTCGGGCACCTGCCCCAGGACGTGGTGTTCTCCCGTCCGGAGCGCACCGCCGTCGAGGTCTACGCGGCCGCGACCGGGTCGCCGGTCCCGCTCGCAGACCTCGGGCTGCTGCACCCGCGCGAGGCGCACCGGCCGGTCGGGGTGCTGTCCACGGGCCAGCAGCGCCGGCTCGGCCTGGCGGTGCTGGTCGCGCGGCGCCCCGACCTGCTGCTGCTCGACGAGCCGACCAACCACATCTCGCTGGCGCTGGCCGACGAGCTCGAGGAGTCGCTGGGCCGGTTCCCCGGGACGGTGCTGGTCGCCAGCCACGACCGGTGGCTGCGACGCCGCTGGGAAGGTGACGTCCTGTCCCTGTACGGGCGGGAATGACCCTTTCGGGCCATCCAGTCCGACCGAACGAACCGACACGAGCATCCGGACGGCGGTCGCCCGCGTGGATGCGCGGACCGACACTCGGAGGCATGGACGGGGGAGGCGGACACCGGGAGCCGGCGCGACGGCGCGTGCTGCTGTCCTGCTCGCTCGCCATCGCCGTCAGCACCGTGTTCGTCGCGGCCCTCGCGCTGTTCAACGTCGACGAGGTCTCCACCAGCGCGCTGACCCTGCAGGCCTTCCAGCTGGGCGCGTCCGCGCTGTTCCTCGCGGCCGGCATCCTGCGCGTGACCCGCTGGCGGGTCACCACCGAACCGACCAGCGGCCTGCTCGCGGCGGCGATGTTCGTGCTCGGCGCGATCTCGCTGCCGCTCGGCAACATCACCGGCCAGCTGCTGCACGACGGCCTGGAGCCGACCGTCGCGCTCGCCGCCCGCGCCTGCGCCACGGTCGGCTGCCTCGCGCTCGCACTGCGGGCGATGACCGTCTCCGACGAGGACGCCGGCACCGACTGGTCCCGCGCCCTGCTGACCGGCTCGGCGCTCGCCGTGGTCGCACTGGCCGGGCTGGTCGGGCTCTCCACCGTCGCCCCCGCCGCGCTGACCTTCCGGGCGCTGCTCGCGGTCGTCGTCGACCTGGCCCTCGGCGGCGCGTGGGTCGGGCTCGGCCTCGCGGCGTCGCGGCGGGACGTGCGGCAGCCGTGGGCCGGCCGGGTCGCCCCGCTGTACGCCTCCCTCGGTGTCGTGGAGCTCCTGCGCGCGCTGGACCAGGTGCAGCCGGGCTCGTGGTCGATGCCGGCCGTCGCCCTGCTGAGCTCGGTCGCGATGATCACCGCGCACGCGGCGTACGTCGACCTGGCGGACGCCGCGCGGGTCGCCGACCACATCGGTCGCCGCGCCTCCGACCTGGGGGCGGGCGCCACGGCGATCCTCTCCTCGGCCGGTGACGTGACCGAGCCGCGTACCGAGTTCGACGTGACCGCGCTCGTGCATACCCTGGCCGGCCGCCGGGCCGACGCGGGCCAGGAGGTCCGGGTGCGCGGCGGAGCCGGCGACGCCCACGCCCGGGCCCGGGACGTGGTGGACGCGCTGGAGCGGCTGCTCGTCAACGCCCACACGTACGCGCCGCGCAGCCCCGTGACCGTGCACGTCGTGGCCATCGGGGGGCGCATCGAGATCTCGGTCGCCGACCGCGGTCCGGGGATGTCGGCGGCCGCCGCCGGCGCGTTCGGGTCCGCCCAGGTCGGGCGCGGCGGGCTGGGGCTGCACGTCGCCCGCGCGCTGGTGGCCCGCAACGGCGGCGACCTGGAGCTGCGCAACCGGATCGGCGGGACCACGTTCGTGGTCTCGCTGCCGGCCGCCGAGGACCAGCGGACGCCACCGACGGTGC
>DASTGV010000389.1:0-9478 GCA_035718765.1 Nocardioidaceae bacterium | reverse complement strand
GGGTCGCCGAAGCACATGGAGACGTAGGCGCGTACGTCGAGACCGGCGTCGCGGGCCCGGCGCACGGTGGGCTCGAACATCGCGAACTGCTCGTCCAGGCTGCGGTTGAGGTTGCGCTGCGCGAAGGTCTCGGTGGCGCTGCCGAAGATCGCGATGTGCCGCAGCCCCTTCTCCAGCGCCCGGTCGAGCCCGCGCTCGTTGGGCACCAGCACCGGCATCTCCCGGGCGGCGTCCCCGAGGTCGGCCACCAGCACGTCGACCAGGTCGGCCGCGTCCGCGAGCTGCGGCACCCACTTCGGGTGCACGAAGCTGGTCGACTCCACGACCGGCAGCCCGGCCCCGGCCAGCCGCCGGACGAACTCCGCCTTGGTCGCGGTCGGCACCAGCGCCTGCTCGTTCTGCAGCCCGTCGCGCGGCCCGACCTCGTAGATCGTCACCCGCTTCGGCAGGCCCGGGTCCGGCACCACCATCGGCAGCGTCATGACTCCTCCACGACGAACAGGGTGGCGCCGAGCGCGACCTGGTCGCCGGCCGCGACGCCGACCGTGGTGACGGTGCCGTCGAACGGCGCCGTCAGGGACAGCTCCATCTTCATCGCCTCCATCACCCCGAGCACGTCCCCGCCGGTGACCCGCTGTCCCTCGGTCGCGCTGACCGCCAGCACGGTGCCGGGCATCGGCGCGGTGAGCGTGCCGTCGCCCAGGGCCGCGCTGTCCGCGAAGACGTCCGGCCGGTGGAACAACCGGCGCTGGCCGCGGTGCACGACCTCGACGAAGTGCGTGGTGACGTTCACGACCGCCTGCTCCCGGCGGCCGTCGATGCTCAGCACCACGACGTGCCGCTCGGCGCTGAGCGGCCGCACCGGCACCCCGTCCACCCGACCGGCGGCACGGTCCACGACCACCGGCCGGTCCAGGTCGACGTGCACCGGGGCCGGGTCCGCGCCCAGCCGGAAGCCGTCGCTGCGGAACGGGTGGTCGCCGCTGTTCTGGACCTGGGTCACGACGTGGGCCTCGGTCCAGGCGGCGAAGATCCGCGCCGTGTCGCCGTCGGGCTCCTCGACGGTCGCGTGGTCGAGCCACGCCGTGTCGATGGTGGCGTCTCGGAACTCGTCGCTCGCGGCGAGCACCCGCAGGAAGCCGACGTTGGTGGTCAGGCCGAGCACGGCCGTGTCGTCGAGCGCGTCGACCAGGGCACGGCGGGCGGCCTCCCGGTCCGGGCCGTGCACGATGACCTTGCCGAGCATCGGGTCGTAGGCGGTGGAGACGACCTGCCCGCTCTCCAGTGCGGCGTCGACCCTCGCGTGGGCGGGCCACCGGACCAGGGACGCCGTACCGGCCTGGGGGAGGAAGCCGTTGAACGGGTCCTCGGCGTACACCCGGGCCTCGATGGCGTGCCCGCCCAGCGTCACCTCGTCCTGCGTGAACGGGAGCGGCTCGCCGGCCGCGACCCGCAGCTGGAGCTCGACGAGATCGAGGCCGGTCACCAGCTCGGTGACCGGGTGCTCGACCTGGAGCCGGGTGTTCATCTCGAGGAAGTACGCCTCGCCGGTGTCGCTGTCGAGGAGGAACTCCACGGTGCCGGCGTTCTCGTAGCCCACCGCGCGGGCCAGCGCGACGGCCGACTCGGTCACGAGCTTGCGGGTCTCGGGGGTGATGGTCGGGGCGGGCGCCTCCTCGAGCACCTTCTGGTGCCGGCGCTGGGTGGAGCAGTCCCGCTCGAAGAGGTGGAGCACGGTGCCGTGCGCGTCGGCGAGCACCTGCACCTCGATGTGCCGGCCGTGCTCGACGTACTTCTCGACCAGGATCGTGTCGTCGCCGAACGCCGACCTCGCCTCGCGCTTGGCGGCCGCGACCGCCGCGTCGAAGTCGGCCGGGTCGCGGACGATCCGCATGCCCTTGCCGCCACCGCCCGCCGCCGCCTTCACCAGCAGCGGGTACGCCGACTTGTCAGAGCCTGGGGCGGCTATAGCCGCCTGAGAGTCTGACAACTCGGCGGAGGGTACGACGGGCACCCCGGCGGCGACGGCGATCTCGCGCGCGGCGTCCTTGCGGCCCATCTTGTCCATGACCTCGGCGGAGGGGCCGACGAGCTTGATCCCGGCGGCCTCGACGGCGCGGGCGAACGCGGCGCGCTCGGACAGGAACCCGTAGCCCGGGTGGATCGCGTCGGCCCCGACCTGCCGGGCGGCCGCGACGACCGCGTCCACGTCGAGGTAGGACTCCACGCGGACGGCCTCGTCGGCCTCGCGGACGTGCGGGGCGGTGACGTCGAGGTCGGTGTGGATGGCGACGCTGCGCAGGCCGAGCTTCCGGCAGCCGCGCATCACCCGCAGCGCGATCTCGCCGCGGTTGGCGATGAGAACTGTGTGCATGCTCGTCACATCCTGAAGATGCCGTAGGACGGCTCGGGGATGGGGGCGTTCGCGGCGGCGGCCAGGCCCATGCCGAGCACCCGGCGGGTGTCGACCGGGTCGATCACGCCGTCGTCCCAGAGCCGGGCGGTCGAGTAGTACGGCGAGCCCTGGTGCTCGTACTGCTCGCGGATCGGGTCCTTGAACCGCTCCTCGTCCTCGACCGACCACTGCTCGCCACGTGCCTCGAGCCCGTCGCGCCGGACGGTGGCCAGCACGGACGCGGCCTGCTCGCCGCCCATCACGGAGATCCGCGCGTTCGGCCACATCCACAGGAACCGCGGGTCGTAGGCGCGCCCGCACATGCCGTAGTTCCCGGCGCCGAAGGAGCCGCCGATCACCACCGTGAACTTGGGTACGACGGAGCAGGCGACCGCCGTGACGAGCTTGGCGCCGTCGCGGGCGATGCCGCCGTTCTCGTACTCGCGGCCCACCATGAAGCCGGTGATGTTCTGCAGGAAGACCAGCGGGATGCCGCGCTGGTTGCACAGCTCGATGAAGTGCGCGCCCTTGAGCGAGGAGCTGGAGAAGAGGATGCCGTTGTTGGCGACGATGCCGACCGGGTAGCCCCAGACCCGCGCGAACCCGCACACCAGCGTCTCGCCGTAGAGCGCCTTGAACTCGTGGAACCGCGAGCCGTCGACGACGCGGCGGATCACCTCGCGGACGTCGTAGGGCGTGCGTGAGTCGGTCGGCACCACGTCGTACAGGCCCTGCGGGTCCTCGGCCGGCTCCTCCGGCGGGTGCGGCTCGATCGACGGGGCCGGCCGGCGCTCGAAGGTGCCGACGATGGACCGGACGATGTCGAGCGCCTGCGCGTCGTCCTCGGCGAGGTGGTCGACCACCCCGGACTTCCGGGCGTGCACGTCGCCACCGCCGAGCTCCTCGGCCGTCACCACCTCGCCGGTCGCGGCCTTCACCAGCGGCGGGCCGCCGAGGAAGATCGTGCCCTGCTCCTTGACGATCACGGTCTCGTCGGACATGGCGGGGACGTAGGCGCCGCCGGCGGTGCAGGAGCCCATCACAGCGGCGACCTGGGGGATGCCCTGCGCGGAGAGGTTGGCCTGGTTGAAGAAGATCCGGCCGAAGTGCTCCTTGTCCGGGAACACCTCGTCCTGCATCGGCAGGAACGCGCCGCCGGAGTCGACGAGGTACACGCAGGGCAGCCGGTTCACGCGGGCCACCTCCTGCGCACGCAGGTGCTTCTTCACGGTGACCGGGTAGTAGGTGCCGCCCTTGACGGTGGCGTCGTTGGCGACGACCACGCACTCGCGGCCGCTGACCCGGCCGACGCCGGTGACGACCCCCGCGGACGGCACCGCGTCGCCGTACATGCCGGTCGCGGCCAGCGGGCTCAGCTCGAGGAACGGGCTGCCCTGGTCGAGCAGCCGGTCGACCCGGTCCCGGACCAGCAGCTTGCCCCGGTCGGTGTGCTTCTTGCGGGCCGACGCCGACCCGCCCTCGCGGGCCGTGGCCAGCCGCTCGCGCAGCTCGTCGACGAGCTCCTTCATCTCGGGCATGGGGTCGAGGTTAGCGAACGTTAACCATGGACGCTACCCTGGGCCTCGTGCCCACCCGCCGCGAGCAGATCCTGGACACGGCCGCCCGCCTGTTCGCGGAGCGCGGCTTCCACGGCGTCTCCGTCGTCGAGCTCGGCGCGGCCTGCGGCATCTCCGGGCCGGCCCTCTACAAGCACTTCGAGTCCAAGGACGCGATGCTGGCCGAGATGCTGGTGGAGATCAGCGAGGAGCTGCTGCGGGTCGGCCGGGAGCGGTCGACGACGGCTGGGTCCGCCCGCGCGGCCCTGGAGGCGCTGGTCGCCTGGCACGTCGACTTCGCGCTCGCGCACAAGCCGCTGATCGTGCTCCAGGACCGCGACTGGGCGTCGCTGCCGGACGAGGCGCGGGAGCGGGTGCGGTCGCTGCAGCGTGGGTACGTCGCGCTCTGGGCCGACCGGCTCCGCGAGGTGCACCCCGAGCTCGGTCCGCGGCACGCCCGGGCGATGGCGCACGCCGCGTTCGGCCTGATCAACTCCACCCCGCACAGCGCCGTGCTCCCCGAGGAGGAGACCCGGGCACTGCTCACCGAGATGGCCCTGCGCTCCCTCCGACTTGTCAGAACCTGAGGCGGCTATAACCACCTGAGGTTCTGACAGGTCGGCAGTAGGGTCCCCCGCATGGCGATCGCGCGTTACAAGGACCTCTGCATCGATGCGGCCGACCCGGGCGTGCTCGGCACGTTCTGGGCCGGCGCCCTCGGGCTCGAGCTGCACACCCAGGAGAGCGGTGACACCTACCTGACCGGCCCCACCAAGGAGCACACGGTCTGGGTGAACCGGGTCCCGGAGCCGAAGACGGTCAAGCACCGCATGCACCTCGACGTCGCGACCGGCTCGGTCGACGAGCTCACCGCGCTCGGCGCGACCGTGCTGGACGCCGAGTCGTTCCGGTGGACGCTGATGGCCGACCCCGAGGGTGGTGAGTTCTGCGCGTTCGTCCGCGAGGGCGAGATCGACCAGCGGCTCTACGAGGTCGTCATCGACACCGGCGACTCCGCGGAGGCCGCGCACCGGATCGCCTCGTGGTGGGCCGACCTGCTCGGCGCACACCTCGTGGACGACGAGCGCGGCTACTCGTACGTCGACCGGGTGCCCGGCGCGCCGTACGGCTCGCTGGACTTCGTGCCGGTGCCCGAGCCGAAGACCGTCAAGAACCGGATCCACCTCGACGTCACCACCGGCAGCGTCGACGACCTCGTGGCGGCCGGCGCGACCGTGCTGCGCGCGAAGGACGACGAGATCGGCTGGACGGTGCTGGCCGACCCCGACGGCAACGAGTTCTGCGCCTTCACCGACTGAGCGCTCAGCCCGTCGTGGCCCGCACCTCCGTGGGGGCCCGGCCGAACTCGACGCCCTTGGCCTCCTTGCCGAGCAGCACGACCGCCGCGACCACGACGAGCACCGGCACGATCGTGACCGCGAGGGCGAACGGGTAGGAGTGCGTCTCGGCGAGGTGCTCCTGGAGCGGCAGGTTCAGCGCGGCGAACACGTTGCCGAGCTGGTAGGTCACGCCGGGGTAGAAGCCGCGGATCGCGTCCGGGGACATCTCGGTGAGGTGCGCGGGGATCACGCCCCACGCGCCCTGCACCACGACCTGCATGAGGAACGACCCGAGGCACAGCAGCGCGGCCGCCGTGGAGAACGCGAACAGCGGCACGATCGGCAGGCCGAGGACGGCGCAGAAGGCGATCGTGTACCGGCGGCCGAACCGCTCCGAGAGCGTGCCGAACACCAGCCCGCCGATGATGGCGCCGATGTTGTAGACGATCGCGATGACCAGGGCGGTCGACTCCGACAGGGCCGCCCCGCCGTGGTCGGTGGCCTTGAGGAAGGTCGGGTACACGTCCTGGGTGCCGTGGCTCATCCAGTTGAACGCGGTCATCAGCACGATGAGGTAGCCGAAGCGACGCAGCACCTTGGCGTTCAGGAACACGTCCTTGAAGCCGGTGCTGGTGACCTTCATCGTCTCGCGGCTCTCCTTCCACACCGCCGACTCCTCGACGCGGGTCCGGATCAGCAGCGAGATCAGCGCGGGGACGATCGAGAGCGCGAACAGCCACCGCCAGGAGAGGCCGAGCCCCTGGGAGACCAGCAGGTAGGCGGCCGCGGCCAGCAGGTAGCCGAACGCGTAGCCCTCCTGCAGGAAGCCGGAGAAGAAGCCGCGCCGCTCGCGCGGGATCTTCTCCATCGCCAGCGCGGCACCGAGGCCCCACTCGCCGCCCATGCCGATGCCGTAGAGCAGCCGCAGCACGATCAGCACGGTGAGGTTCGGCGCGAACGCGCACAGGAAGCCGACGGTCGAGTAGAACAGCACGTCGACGATCAGCGGGATCCGTCGGCCCACCCGGTCGGCCCACAGGCCGAAGAGCAGCGCGCCGACCGGCCGCATCAGCAGCGTGACGGTGGTCAGGAAGGCGACCTTCTCCTTCGAGGTGCCGAAGTCGGTCGCGATGTCGGCGTAGACCAGCACGACGATGAAGTAGTCGAACGCGTCCATCGTCCAGCCCAGCAGGGCGGCGGTGAAGGCGTTGCGCTGGTCGCTGGTGAGCGGTGCTCGGCCGCTGGTGGTCGTGGCCATGAGGTCTCCCCGGAGAGAAAGGTTGCGACGTCCAACCTTCGGCCCCTACCCCGGAGTGGGCGCGCTCACACCTCGGGCGCCACGGGCACCTCACCCAGGCTCAGCCACCCAGCCACTCCGCGGCCACGGCGGCGAGGCTGCGCTTGCGGTCGTCCTTCATCCGGTCGTAGGTCCGGACCGCCATGCTGCTTCGCGGGTTGGCTGCGAACCCGTCCCGGTGGTCGGCCACGAACTGCCAGTAGAGCGCGTCCCACACGTCCGTCCACCCGTCCACAGGGAAGTCGCTCATCTTGCGCAGGTAGTTCGAGCCGCTGACGTACGGCTTGGTGGTCACCAGCTCGCCCGTCGCGAACTGGCTCATCGCGTAGACGTTCGGCACCATCACCCAGTCGTAGGCGTCCACGAAGAGCGTCATGAACCACTCGTAGACCTCGTCGGGATCGGTGCGCAGCAGCAGCATCGCGTTGCCGAGCACCATCAGCCGCTCGATGTGGTGGGCGTAGCCGTGCCGCAGCACCCGTCGGACGACCGTGTCGACGGGGTCGAGGCCGGTCGTGCCGTCCCACCAGCCAGGGCCGAGCTCCCGGGTGAGGCCGAGCAGGTTCCGGGTGCGCATGGCCCGGCCGTGGACGACGTACGAGGCGCGCATGTACTCCCGCCAGCCGATCACCTGCCGCACGAACCCCTCCAGGCTCGGCAGGTCCACCTCGTGCTCGGTGGCGTGCGCGACCGCGCGCTCCACCACGTGCCGCGGGTCGAGCAGCCCGATGTTGAGCAGCGGGGAGAGCACCGAGTGGAACAGCCACGGCTCGTCGGCGGCGATCGCGTCCTCGTAGGGCCCGAACAGGGCGAACCGGTCCTCGAGGAAGCGGTTCAGCCAGGTCTCGGCCTGCCGGTGGGTGGTCGGCCAGTGGTACGTCGCGAGGTCACCCGGGTTGTCGGGGAACGCCCTCTCGCACCAGGTGACCGCCTCCTTGACGTGGTCGGACCGGGTGCTCTGCGGCAGGGCAGGGAGCTCGATGTCCCGCGGGAGCCGTCTGCGGTTCTCGGTGTCGTAGGACCAGCGGCCGCCGACCGGCCGGTCACCGTCCATGAGCAGGTCGAGCCGACGCCGCTGCCGTTCGTAGAAGTGCTGCATCCGTGGCTGCCGTACTCCGTCGAAGGTCGCGGCGACCTCCTCGCGCGAGGTGAGGAAGCCCGGTGTCTCCGCGACGGTCAGCGCGGCCCCGGCCGCGCGGCAGACGCGTCGCAGGTCCCGCTCGAGCCAGTCGTCCACGACGTCGAACACCGTGACCTCGTCCACCCGGTGCTCGCGGAGCACCTCGACCAGCTGCTCGTCACTCGTGACCTCACCCGAGGTCTCGACGTACGCCGTGGCGAAGCCGGCCCGGCGCAGCCGATCCTGGAACGCCTTCATCGTGGCGCGATGCAGCACCAGCTTGTGGACGTGGAAGGCGAACTGCCGGAAGAACAGGTCGGGCTCGACCAGCACCATCACCGTGGACGGGTCGGCGTCGAGGTGCTCGACGAACAGCTGGTGCGGGAAGACGACCTGCGCCGCGGACATCCCCGGAGGTGCCACGGCGCGGTCCGTCTCAAACCCCGACGGGCGTCACTTCACCTCGGCCCGCAGCACCCGGACCAGGCCGAGCACGAACGGCAGCACCACCCAGACCAGGCTGCTGGTGCCCAGCTGCGCCCACTGCTCGCCGCTCATGTGCGTCGCCCCGAACAGCGGCTGCTGGGCGGTGCCCAGGTCGATCCAGGGCGCGGCCTTGTCGAGGGTCTTCCACAGGTTCGCCAGGATGCTGAACGCCGTCGGCAGCACGAAGTAGGTGACGATCGCGGCCGCGGAGTTGAGGAACAGCAGACCGAACGCGAGGCCCTGGAGCACCCCGCTGACCTGGAGGATCGCGAACTTCCCGACGTCGTCGAGCCCGATGTGCGCCCAGGCGTGGTCGGCACCACCGGCCAGCGTCGCCAGCGACGCGACCGCCATGGCGAGCACGATCGCCAGCACGCCGGCGACCAGCGCGGCGATCACCTTGGCGGCCAGCACCCGGCCGCGCACCGGCATCAACGTGAACGACACCAGCGCGGTGCGCTGGGTCCACTCGCTGGTGACCAGCAGGATGCCGAGCACCGGCAGCAGGAAGCCCTGGGGCGTCGCCGTCGCGCCCATGAAGTTGATGAACGTGCGGTCCGACGGCTTCGCGGTCAGGAACACCGCGCCGACGATCAGTGTGGTGATGATCCCGATCGCGATGAGCAGCCACTTGCCGGAGCGGGTGTCGGTGAGCTTGCGCAGCTCGACCCGGACCAGGCGGCTCAGCGGGATGCGCGGGGTGGTGGAGACGTCGATGGTCCCCGGGGCGAGGGTGGCGGCGCTCATGCGGAGGCTCCTTCGGGGGTCGGGGTGTCGTCGCGCTGGGTGTCGGCGGTGAGCTGGAGGAAGAGCTCCTCGAGCCCGGCGCCGTCGGCGGGGCGCAGCTCGACGAGCGTGATGCCGTTCGCGGCGGCGACCTTGCCGATCTGCACGGCCTCCGCGTCGCTGCGCGCGCCGTCGCCGGAGGCGGTGACCGCGATGCCCTCCCGGGCGAGGGCGTCCAGGAGCGCCTCGTGCTCGACGGCCCGGACGTAGGCGCCGCGGGTCTGCAGCAGCTCCTGCTTGGTGCCCTGCGCGACGATCCGGCCGCGGCCGATCAGGATCAGCTCGTCGGCGATCCGCTCCACCTCGTGGAGCAGGTGGCTCGAGAGCAGCACCGTGCCGCCCTGCTCGGCGTAGGACCGGAGCAGCCCGCGCATCCAGTGGATGCCCGCCGGGTCGAGGCCGTTGGCCGGCTCGTCGAGGATCAGGATCTTCGGGTCGCCGAGCAGCGCGTGCGCGATGCCGAGCCGCTGACGCATGCCGAGCGAGTAGTTCTTCACC
>DASTGV010000388.1:0-6082 GCA_035718765.1 Nocardioidaceae bacterium | reverse complement strand
CTCCTCGCGCCAGCCGGCCGCCAGCAGGGACGCATCGCCCTGCGGCGGCGGCTTCGACCCGCCGTCGGGCTGCTCCTTGCGCCCGGCCAGCGTGAACGCCTCCGCGAGCCCGCGGACGTGCTGCAGCAGGTCGCCGAGCGTGTACGTCGTGCACGGGGTCGGGTCGCCGAGCTGGTCGTCGCGCACCCCCTGCACCAGTCGGGTCATCTCGCGGGCGGCAGGTCCGAGGTCGTGCATCCGAGGCTCCTCTCCGACGGTTCACGAGTACCGACCGGCGGCGACCTCCGAACTCATCGGTCAGCGGGCGCTCGCGGCGATGTCGGCCTCGATCCATCGGCAGATCGCCTCGACGACGTAGTCCAGCTCGGACTGGTCCAGCTCCCGGCCGCTCGGGATGCCGTGCCACTTCTCCAGGCACCCGCGGCAGCACGTGGCCGTGGCGTGCTGGGCGACGAACACGGGATGCCCGCGGTACGGCGTCTGCCGGCCGTCCTTGTCCGGGTGCGCGGGCGCGAGCCGCTTGCCGACGAGCTCCCCGGCGTGCTTGCGGATCGCCGGCATGCCGCGCAGGTCCACGATCGCCCGGTCCCGGCCGCGCACGTGGAACCGCGCCCGGAAGTGGTGCCTGGCGATCCGCTCCAGGCGCGCGTCGAGCTCGTCCACGTGAGGGGAGGCTACGCCTTCGCACCAACGGTCACGCGTCAACGCAGGCTCGCCCGCGCGCGCCGCAGCGTGACCACGAGCACCGTCAGCGCCAGCAGCTGCAACACCGCGGTCACCGACACCAGCAGCGGGACGGACACCTCGTACAGCCCACCCGCGAGCGCGCCCCCGGCCGCCGCCGAGACGCCGAGGACCGCCCCGAAGATCCCGTAGGCGGTCGCGCGACGGCCCGGGCCGACCAGGTCCGCGACGGTGGCCCGCAACGTCGACTCCTGCACGCCCAGCGCCACCCCCCAGGCGAGTGCTCCCACCACGGCGACCGCGACCGTCCCGGAGAACGCCAGCATCGGCACCAGGGCCGCGACGAACGGCAGCACCACGAGGACCCGGGCGCCGAGCCGGTCGTAGGCCAGCCCCGTCGCGACCGCGGCCACCGCGTCGACGACCATCGCCGCGGCGTACAGGACCGGCACCGCGGCCGCCGACAGCAAGCCCGCCGTCACCAGGTGGAACGACAGCACCCCGAACGTGGCGAACCCGATCGTGGTGAGCCCGGCGAAGGCGGCGTACGCCCAGAACGCACCCGGTAGCACGCCCGTGGGGACGACCGGGACGGCCTCGATCCGCGGACCGCCGGCCTCCGCGTCCCTTGCGTCGTCGGCCGTGGTCTCGACAGAGCCGGCGGTCACGCCGGTGGGGGTGCTTGTCGCGGTCTCGCGCTCGAGCTCGTAGAGCGCCGGCCGCGGCACCCGCACGCACAGCCACACCACCAGGGCGAACGCGACCACACCCGGGACGGCCAGCACCAGCAGGGCCGGCGTGTAGTCGTTGCCGGTGACGGCGAGGACACCGGCGACCGCCAGCGGTCCGGTGAGCGCACCGACCTGGTCGAGCGCCTCGTGCACCGCGAACCCGCGGCCGCGGCCGGTGACGGCCGTCGCGTGCGAGAGCAGGGTGTCCTTGGCCGGTGACCGGACGGCCTTCCCGACCCGCTCCGCGATGACCAGTCCCGATGCGACCCACAGGGCCGAGGCGAGGCCGAGCAGGGGGACGCTCACCACGGTCAAGGCGTACCCGGCCAGCGTCCAGGCCCAGAAGCGTCCGGTCCGGTCGGTCAGAGGGCCCGACACCAGCCGCAACAGCAGCGCGGCCGCCTCCCCGACGCCGGTGACCACACCCACGACGAGAGCGCTGGCGCCCAGCGAGGCGAGCAGCGGCCCGGTGATGGAACGGGCCCCTTCGTAGACGATGTCGGCGAACATCGCCACGATGCCGAACCAGACCACGAACCGCCACGCCGACATCGCGGGGCGACCCGACGCTGAGAGTGACGCTCTCGCCGGCTCGGTGTCCATGACGACGAGTCTGCCCGCCCGTCCTGCATCGTCGTGAACCCCGGTCCCCCGCGCCGGCCCGGACGACGGCCGACCCCACGCTCGAGCCGACAACGGGCGGGGGACGCGGCGGACGTCACAGCCACTGGTCTGCCGGGCGTCATGTTGGCTTCATGTGGCCTGCCTAGCGTCGAGATCGATGAACGTCCGTTCCGACCTCCCGCGCGTGCCGCCCGTCGACCGCGCCTCCGCGCCGGCGTCGGTGGGTCCGCCCGCTCCGCCGGCTCGGCGCGCATGGCGACGGTCCGCGCCCGTCGGGTGGGCCCGGCGTCACGCGGTCCTCCTGGCGGTGCTGGCGACGCTGGTCGTGCACGTGATGTCGCTGACCCGCAGGCTCGGGGCCGACGAGGGCGGCTTCGCGATGGTCGCCCAGCACTGGCAGCAGGGCGGACGCTTCCTGTACGGGCCGCAGTGGGTCGACCGGCCACCGGGGCTGATCGCCCTTTTCGCCGCGGCCGAGCACCTCGGACCGTACGGCGTCAGGCTCGGTGCCACCGGCCTGGCCGTCGGGCTCGTCGCCGCGCTGGCCTGGGCGGCCGACGCGGTCGGCGGACGGCCCGCGGCCAAGTGGGCGGCGTGGGCCGGGTTCGCCTTCGCCGCGTCGGCCCTCCTCCAGGCACAGCGACTCAACGGCGAGCTGGCCGCCGCCACGTTCGTCACCGTCTCCGTGGGGGCACTGCTGCGGGCGGTGCGCGTCTCCGGCACGCGGTACCGGACCGTCGCGCTCGGTGCCCTGTCCGGCGCTGCCGCGTGCCTCGCCGTGCTGATGAAGCAGAACTTCGTGGACGCGTTCGTGTTCGCCGCCGTCCTCGTCGGTGCCGGCCTGGCGACCCGCGGCAACCGGCTCGTCTACCGTCCCGCCCGAGCACTCCTCACCGTCGTCGCGTTCGTCGCGGGTGCGCTGGTGCCGGCTGCGGCGACTCTCCTCTGGGCGCTGGGACACGGCGGCGTCGGGGCCCTCGCCTACGCCACAGTCGGGTTCCGCGCCGACGCGTCCGCCGTGATCGCGCACTGGTCGTTCGCCGCACCGATGCACCGGCTCGAGCGGCTGGCCGTGCTGGCGGCGCTGTCCGGCCTGGTGCTCCTCGGCGGCCACCTCGCGCTCAGCCACAGAGGTCGGCTGCGGCGGCTGGACCCGCTGCCGTGGGCCGTCACCGCCACGGCGCTGGTCGAGCTGGCCGGGGTGTTCGCGGGCGAGAACTTCTGGTCGCACTACCTCATCGCCCTCGTCCCGATGGTGGCGCTCGCGGCCGGACTGAGCGTGAACGCCCGCGCGCCCGGTGCACGGTGGACCCGCCGCCTGGTCGTGCTCGCCGCGGCCGGCACGGCTGTCGTCTCGCCGGTGGCCGCGGTCCAGGCCGCCCAGGGGTCCAGCGAGGCGTACACCACCGGCCGCTGGGTCGCTGCGGCCGCGCACCCCACCGACACCATCGTCGTGCCGTTCACGCACGCGAACGTCATCGACGCCTCCGGTCTCACCCCCGGCTACCCCTACGCGTGGAGCCTGCCCGTGCGCACCCTGGACCCGCAGCTGACGTTGCTCACCGGCACCCTGGCCAGCGGGTCGGCGCCGACCTGGGTGGTCCGCTGGGACCACCCGCACGCGTGGGGACTGGACCCGGCCGACCGCGTCGACGCCGCGCTGCGGGCGCACTACCGTCCGGTCGGTGAGGTGTGCCGGCACACCGTCTGGCTGCACGACGGGGTCTCCCGGCACCCGGCTGCGCCACCACCGGCGTCCGCCTGTGGGGCGGGTGAGCAGTGATGTGGCAGCACCTGCAGCGCGACTCGTTCCTGCAGGTCAACGAGCTCGCCCGCGACACCCCGATGCTCCACGAGCCCCTGACGCTGTTCGCGCAGTACGGCGTCCTGCTGTTCGCGGGCATCGTCGTGCTGGCCTGGTGGCAGGCTCGCCACGACCCGCGACCGGCGATGATGGCGGCGGCACTGTGGACGCCGCTGGCCGCGCTGCTGGCGCTCGGCCTCAACCAGCCCCTGGGCCGACTCGTGCACGAGGCGCGACCGTTCACCGTGCTCCCGCACGCGCTCGTCCTGGTCGACCACAGCCACGACTTCTCGTTCCCCAGCGACCACGCCGTCATGGCCGGCGCCGTCACGGCCGGCGTCCTGCTCGGCCACCGTCGTCTCGGCTGGTTCACGGCCGCCGCCGCGGTGCTGATGGCCTTCACCCGCGTGTACGTCGGGGCGCACTTCCCGCTCGACGTCGTCGCGGGCCTGCTCCTCGGTGCCGCCGTCACGCTCGGCGGCTACCTGGTGCTCCGACCGCTCATCCTCCGCGTCGTGACCGCGCTGTCGCGAACCCCCGTGCGGCCGCTGCTCACCAGCGGCCGGGCGTCGACGCGGTCGGGCGATCCCAGCGTCGAGGGAGGTGCCGTCCGATGATGGCCGACCTCGCCTCCCACATCCTGGCCCTGCCCGCGTGGGTCGCGCTCGTGGTCGTGTTCGCCGTGCCGGCCCTGGAGTCCTCCGCGTTCGTCGGGTTCGTCTTCCCCGGCGAGGTGGCCCTCATCCTCGGCGGCGTCCTCGCCTACGAGGGCCGGGTGTCCCTGGCGGCGGTGCTCGTCGCCGCGATCGCCGGCTGCGTCATCGGGGACAGCGTCGGCTACGCCGTCGGCAGGCGGCACGGGCGCCGGATGCTCGACGGCACCGTCGGCCGGTTCGTGAACAGCAGGCACCTCGACCGGGCGCAGGGCTACCTCGCGGAGCGTGGCGGCAGGGCCGTGTTCCTCGGACGGTTCACCGCCGCCCTCCGGGTGCTCATGCCGGGACTGGCCGGCATGTCCGGGCTGCCCTACCGCACCTTCCTCGGCTACAACGTGGCCGGCGCCGTCGGCTGGGGAACGTTGTCGGTGATGCTCGGCTACCTCGGCGGCAGCAGCTGGCGACACGTCGAGCACATCGCCTCCCGGATCGGGCTCGCCGCGCTCGCCGTGCTGGCCCTCGCGGTGCTCGCCGGGTTCCTGGTACGCCGCACGGGTCCGCGCCCGCTCACCCGGGTCGCCGCCCTGGTCGCCGAGAGCCCACCCGTCCACCGGGCCCGCACCCGCTTCCCGCGTACGACGGGCTGGCTGGCGCGACGGCTCGACCCGACAGCCGCGACCGGCCTCGGGCTCACCGTCGCGGTGGCCGTCGCCACGGCGGCCACCTGGACGTTCCTCGGCATCAGCCAGGACGTGCTCGCCCACGAGGAGCTCGCGCTGCTCGACCCACGCGTCCACGCATGGGTCCTGGCCCACCGCACCACCGCGCTGACCGGTTTCTTCCGCGCGGTCACGTGGCTGGGCGCGAACGCCGTCATCATCCCGGTCCTCGCCGTGGCCGGCGGGCTGCTCGCACGCCGGCGCCGGTCCTGGACCGTGGTCGTCGACATCGTCGTCGTGTACGGGACCGCGGTCCTCCTGCACGCCGTGGTCGGCCAGCTCGTGCACCGGCTGCGCCCGCCGGCCGCCGACTGGGTGGCTCCGGCCCACGGCTGGGCCTACCCGTCCGGTCACACCACGCAGGCGGTCGCCGCGTGGGGCGTCCTCGCGCTGCTGCTCGCCGTGCACGCGGCGCGCCGTACGCGGGTCCTCGTCATGGCCGGCGCCCTCCTCGCCGCTGGGCTGGTGGGCACCAGCCGTGTCTATCTCGGCGTGCACTGGCCGACCGACGTGCTGGGCGGCGCCACCATGTCCCTTGCTGTGCTGGCCTTGTGGGCCGTTCTGCGCCGAAGCCTGTTCGGGCCCGTGGCCCACGACGTGTCGGCCGCACCAGCGGCACCACCGCCCCCGCTCCGGAGTCACGCTGAACCCGACCTCTGGTCACCGCTCGCCCAGGAGTCCGCACTCCCCCTCTCGGAGGGGCGAGGCTGGCAGCCGGGCGGCCCGCTCGGGCGGCTGGTCGCGCCGTTCCTGACCCGGGAGGTGCTCACCTTCCTCGCCGTCGGGGGCACCGGCTACGTCGTGGACGTCACCGTGTTCAACGTGCTGCGCTCCATCCAGCCGTTCGCGACCCTCGACCCGTCG
>DASTGV010000387.1:0-3454 GCA_035718765.1 Nocardioidaceae bacterium | reverse complement strand
CAGCGCCCGCGGGCTCACCGGACCGCGAGGCCGTGCCGGGCGAGGTGCTCGTGCAGCGCGTCGAGGCCGTCGCCGTGCACCCAGTGCTCCGCGGCCAGACCGACCTCCCGGGCCGACTCGACGTTGCGCAGGCTGTCGTCGAGGAACAGCACCCGGTCGGGCCGCTCCCCGAGCCGGTCCAGGATCCGCATGAAGTACGCCGGGTCGGGCTTGGCGACTCGCAGGGCGTAGGAGTAGAACGCCTCGTCGAGCAGGTGACCGTAGCCGAGGTCGTCGTGCATGAAGGTCCCCCGCGCCACGTCCTGGTTCGTCGCGAGACAGCACCGGATCCCCTGTGCACGCAGGGCTCTGACGATCTCGTGGGTGCCCGGGACCGCCTCGATCGTCAGCCAGACGCCCACCAGGTCGTCGTACGCCTCGGGGATGCCCCAGCGCTCCAGCAGCCCCGGGAGCACCTCGAGCCAGCGCGCGTCGCCCGTCAGCGCGGGGCGCTCGGCGGCGAACGCCTCGGCCATGAAGCCCTCGACGTCGTCGACCCGGCCCTGGAGCGCGGGACGCATCGACTCCTCGAAGCCGGTCGGGGTGCGCTGCAGGACCCCGTCGGCGTCCCACAGGACGGTGGAGATCACTCGACCGGGTGCCGGGCGACGTAGTCGAGGATCGTGTCGGCGAGCTCGGGCCGGCAGACGACGAGGTCGGGGAGCATCACGTCCTCCTGGTTGTAGACCAGGGGCGAGCCGTCGATGCGGCTGGTGTGCAGGCCGGCGGCGCGGGCGACGGCGATCGGGGCCGCCGAGTCCCACTCGTACTGCCCGCCGGCGTGCACGTAGGCGTCGGACACGTCGCGGACCACCGAGATCACCTTCGCGCCGGCGGAGCCCATCGGCACCAGGTCGGCGCCCATCTCGGCGGCGAGGCCCTCCACGAACGCCGGGGGGCGGGTGCGGCTGACCGCGATGCGGGGTCGCTCAGCGGTGCGCGGCGGCACCAGCGGCGGGTGGCCGGTGTCGAAGGTCGCACCGATCCCGGGCTGGGCGACCGCGCCGACCGTGAGCTCGCCGTCCTGCCAGAGCGCGACGTGCACCGCCCAGTCGTCGCGGGGCGGCTCGGAGAACTCCCGGGTGCCGTCGAGCGGGTCGATGATCCAGACCCGGGACGCGTTCAGCCGGTCGCGGTTGACGATGCTGGCCTTGCTCTCCTCCGACATCACCGCGTCGTCGGGCCGGTGGGTCGCGCACAGCGCCATCAGCAGGTCGTGGGCGGCCAGGTCGCCGGCGTCCTTGAGCTCCCTGCCGGTCAACCCCTGGCCGCGGACCTCTGTGAGCAGCTCGCCCGCGACGGTCGCCGCCCAGGCGGCGAAGGCGTGGTCGTCGGTCTGCGCGGCGACGGGCGGGGTGGGCAGGTCTGCGGGCTCGGTCACGCGGCCGAACCTACCGGTTGAAGACGTTCTGGGTCCGTTCGAGTCCCTCGGTGAGCAGGGACTCCACGGCGTCGGCGGCCCGGTCCACCTGGAACGGCAGGATCTTGCGCTCGGTCGAGGAGTAGTCCTGCAGCACGAAGTCGGCCGGCGCCATCCGGCCCGGCGGCCGGCCGATGCCGACGCGCACCCGGAAGAACTCGCCCGAGTCCAGCGACCGGCGCATCGAGCGCAGCCCGTTGTGGCCGTTGTCGCCGCCGCCGACCTTGACCCGCAGGGTGTCGAACGGGATGTCGAGCTCGTCGTGGACGGCCAGGATCCGCTCGACCGGCACCTTGTAGAACTTGGCCAGCGCCGAGACCGGGCCGCCGCTCTCGTTCATGTAGCAGCGCGGCCGGGCCAGCACCACGCGGGGCCCGCCCGGGCCGCCGATCCGGCCCTCGACGACGTCCGCGCGGCCGGTCTTGTGCGCGCGGAACGAGCCGCCGACCCGGGTGGCGAGCTCGTCGTTGACGAGGTAGCCGACGTTGTGGCGGTTCCCGGCGTACGACGGGCCGGGGTTCCCCAGCCCGACGACCAGCCAGACAGGCTCGGTCATCGGAAGCTCACGGGAACCCCGGCCCTTTCGTACGAGATCGGTCAGACGCCGCATCAGACGCCGCAGCGACGCAGGAGCGTCACTCCCCCTCGGACTTCTCCTCGCCCTCGGCGGACTCGCCCTCGGCACCCTCGGCGGCCTCGGCGGCCTCGGTCTCCTCCTCGGCCTCCTCGCGCTCGATGCCGACCTCGGCCTCGGCCTCGGCGAGCTCCTCCTCGACCTCCTCGGCGGTCGGGGCGTGGGTGACGTTGACGATCAGGTGGTCGTCGTCGACGAGGACCCGCGACCCGCTCGGCACCGACAGGTCCTTGGCCAGGACCTGGTCGCCGACGTTGAGGCCTTCGATCGAGACCTCGACGTACTCGGGGATGTGGGTCGCTTCGGCCTCCACGGAGATGAGGCTGGTCTCGGTCACGACCAGCGCGTCCGGGTTCGGCTCGCCCACCAGGTGGACCGGGATGTCGACGGTGACCTTCTCGCCCTTGCGGACGATGATCAGGTCGAGGTGCTCGAGGAAGCCCTTGATCGGGTCGCGCTGGATCTGCTTCGGCAGCGCCAGCTGCTCCTTGCCCCCGATGCTGATGGTCAGCAGGGCGTTCGCGCCGCCGTGCTTGAGCGCCAGCATCGTGTCGTGGCCCGGGAGGGTGATGTGCTGCGGGTCGGTGCCGTGCCCGTAGAGGACGGCGGGGACCTTGTCGGCGCGGCGGATGCGGCGGGCCGCGCCCTTGCCGAACTCGGTGCGGGGCTCGGCGGTGATGTTGCTGTCGGCGGTGTTCGCCATGGGGTGATGCTCCTCAGCTGATCTCGAGTACGTCGTCTTCGGTTCTGCTGCACGCGGCGTGCACGTCGTGTGCTGCGACGGAGGAGGAGGGGCGCCGTGAGACACGGGCGCGGCCGGACGGTCACAGGACCGGGCCCGGCCACCGCGTCGATCACGGAGCACAAGGTCTCCCTCGCCGAGGCAACTGCACGATTCTAGCGACGCACGCCGGTGGGCGCGAATCCGTTGCGGGCCGGACTACTCGGCCGTCAGTGGACCGTCACTGGGCGTGGCCGTCGAAGAGGCTCGTCACCGAGCCGTCCTCGAAGACCTCGCGGATCGCGCGGCTGATCAGCGGCGCGATCGAGAGCACGGTGAGCTTGTCGAAGTGCCGCTCGGCAGGGATCGGCAGCGTGTTGGTCACCACGATCTCCGCGGCGGAGCAGTTCTTCAGCCGGTCCACGGCGGGGTCGGAGAGGATCGCGTGCGTCGCGGCGATGACCACGCCGGCGGCGCCGTCGGCCATCAGCGCCTCGGTGGCCTTCACGATCGTGCCGCCGGTGTCGATCATGTCGTCGACGAGCACGCAGATCCGGTCGCGCACGTCACCGACGACCCGGTTGGCGACCGACTCGTTGGGCCGGTCGATGTTGCGGGTCTTGTGGATGAAGGCCAGCGG
>DASTGV010000386.1:0-3675 GCA_035718765.1 Nocardioidaceae bacterium | reverse complement strand
CGCGGACGCGCTCGACCAGCTGTTGCTGCGGGGTCACCCGGCCAGGCCAGCAGGACCGGTCAGGCGGCGGAGGCGACCACGTCGCCGGCGCGCGGGCCCGCGTCGCGCGGGCTGCGCAGGCTGGTGGTGTCGACGGCGACGTCCTCGAGCTGCATGGCCAGCGCGGCCTCCTCGAGGGCGACCGCGTCGCTGACCTCGGACAGGATCTCCGAGAGCGGGACGTCGAGGGCGGCGCAGATCGAGGCGAGCAGCTCGGAGGAGGCCTCCTTCTGGCCGCGCTCAATCTCCGAGATGTAGCCCAGGCTGACGCGGGCGTCGCCGGACACCTGACGCAGGGTGCGGCCCTGGCGCATCCGCTGGTCACGGAGCACCTCACCGAGCAGGCGGCGGAAGATCACCACGGGCTGCTCCTTCCCTGGGCTCACGAGATGCGGTACCGAGAAGGCCAACGCTACCCGCTGGAGAAAACTTCCCGGCGGCGACACCGGCAAAATCGGCTCCGCTGACAGCAGAACGCTACGGCGTGTCTCCCGGCACGCCGGTGACCGCGGCCACCAGCAGCTCCGCGGCGCGGCGGCAGGCCGTGGCCCGGATGACGGCCCGGTCGCCCTCGAGGTGCAGCTCGTGCGCGGCCACCCCGGCCGGCCCGGCGACCCCGACGAAGACCGTGCCGACCGGCTTCCCCTCCTGCTCGGTGGGGCCGGCCACGCCCGTCGTGCTCACCCCCCAGTCGGTGCCGAGCAGCGACCGCACGCCGCTGGCCATCTGCTCCGCGCAGCGGGCCGAGACCACCCCGTCCTCGGCCACCGTGGCCGGGTCGACGCCGAGCAGTCCGGTCTTCACCGACGTGGCGTAGGACACCACGCCGCCCACGAAGGTCTCGCTGGCGCCCGGGGACGCCGAGGCGAGGTCGGCGAGCGCGCCGCCGGTCAGCGACTCCGCGGTCGCGAGCGTGAGCGAGCGCTGCAACAGCTCGGCGTGCACCGTCGAGCCGAGGAGCTGGTCGACCGGGAGCTGGCCCGGCCGCTCGTCGTCGGCCACGCCGGGATCGTAACGTCACGAACGTCCAGGGATGCCTGGCTAGGTTGGCGGCATGGCTCTCCCGATCGAGGACTACGCGGTGCTCGGCGACACCGGCACCGCCGCGCTCGTCGGCCAGGACGGCTCCGTCGACTGGCTGTGCCTGCCCCGCTTCGACTCGCACGCCTGCTTCGCGGCCCTGCTGGGCGGGCCGGAGCACGGGCGCTGGCTGCTGGGACCGACGGAGGACGAGGGGGCCGCCTGCCGCCGTCGGTACGTCGGCGACAGCGCCGTGCTGGAGACCACCTGGACGACCGACACCGGCTGCGTGGTGGTGCTCGACGTGATGCCGCTCGGCGACGGCCGCGCGGACATCGTGCGGCGGATCGTGGGGGTCGAGGGCGAGATGGCGATCCGGCACGAGTGGGTGGTCCGGTTCGGCTACGGCAAGGTCCGGCCCTGGGTGCGGCGCCAGGAGGCCCACGGCGTCGAGGTGATCACGGCGGTGGCCGGTCCGGACCGGCTGATCCTGCGCGGTCCCCGGCTGCCGCGGGCGGTGGACGGCCGGCACGCGGACGAGTTCACGGTCAAGGCGGGCGAGGAGCTGACCTTCTCGACCACCTGGGCGCCCTCGCACCACGAGCTGCCGCAGCCGCTGGCCTACCAGGACCGGATCGACGACACCATCTCCGTCTCCGAGGACTGGGCCGGCGTCTGCAGCTACGACGGGCCCTACCGCGCGGCCGTCGTACGCTCCCTGCTCACGCTGCGGCTGCTCACCCACGGCGGCACCGGCGGGATCGTCGCCGCGCCGACCACGTCGCTGCCCGAGGACTTCGGCGGCGAGCGCAACTGGGACTACCGCTACTGCTGGCTGCGCGACGCGTCGCTGACGCTCGAGGCGCTGCTGGAGTCGGGCTACGCGGACGAGGCCCGGCTGTGGCGCGGCTGGCTGCTGCGGGCCGTCGCCGGGGACCCGCAGGACCTGCAGATCATGTACGCCGTCGACGGCGGCCGTGACCTGCCCGAGCGGACGCTCGACCACCTGCCCGGGTACGCCGGCTCCACGCCCGTGCGGATCGGCAACGGCGCGGTCACCCAGCGGCAGACCGACGTGCTCGGCGAGGTGATGGTGGCCCTGGAGATGGCCCGGGAGATCGGCCTCGACGAGAGCGAGGACTCGTGGTCGCTGCAGCGCACCCTCGTCGAGGACCTGGCCCGGCACTGGGACGAGCCGGACAACGGGCTGTGGGAGATCCGGGGGCCGCTGCGGAGGTTCACGCACTCGCGGGTGATGGTCTGGGTCGCCTTCGACAGGGCGGTCTCCGCGGTCGAGAAGCACGGCCTCGACGGACCGGTCGAGGAGTGGCGGGCGCTGCGCGACAAGGTCCGCGACGAGGTCCTCGAGCACGGGTACGACGCGCAGCGGAACACCTTCACCCAGCACTACGAGACGTCCGAGGTCGACGCGTCCCTGCTGGTGCTGTCCGACGTCGGCTTCGTCGCCGGCGACGACCCGCGGATGCTCGGCACGATCGCGGCCGTCGAGCAGGACCTGATGCGCGACGGGCTGCTGCTGCGCTACCGGACGCAGAGCGGCGTGGACGGGCTGAGCGGTGACGAGCACCCGTTCCTGGCCTGCACCTTCTGGCTGGTCGAGGCCTACGCCCACGCCGGCCGGTTCGACGACGCGCACGCGCTCATGCGGCGGCTGCTCGAGCTCCCCAACGACGTCGGCCTGCTCGCGGAGGAGTACGACCCGGCGCACCACCGGTTCGTCGGCAACTTCCCGCAGGCCTTCTCGCACCTGGCGCTGGTCGGTGCCGCCAACCAGCTCGAGCGGGCGGAGGAGCGGTCAGGCGGCGCGCGGCGCGGCACCCGGCCGGCGGGCTGATCCGGCGACGTCGACGGGTCAGCTGCTGCCGATGGAGGCGCGGCCGTCCCGGCGCACGGCGAGCGCCTTCACGACGTAGTCGACGCCGGTCACCACGGTCACCGTCACGGCCGCCACCATCAGCAGCACCGTGATGCCCCACAGCACGTCACCGACGACGCCCCAGTCGTCCTGGAGGATCCGCACCGGCAGGATGAAGAACCCGAGCGCCAACGTCTGCAGCACGGTCTTGAGCTTGCCGCCGCGGCCGGCCGCCATCACGCCGTGCCGGATCACCCACAGCCGCAGCAGGGTGATCCCCCACTCCCGGACCAGCACGACGACGGTCACCCACCACCACAGCTCGCCGATGATCGACAGGCCCACGAAGGCCATGCCGGTCAGCGCCTTGTCGGCGATCGGGTCGGCGATCTTGCCGAAGTTCGTGACCAGGTTGCGGCTCCGGGCGATGTCGCCGTCGACCTTGTCGGTGATCATCGCGGCCACGAAGATCGCCCAGGCCACGCAGCGCCACACGACCGAGTCGCCGCCGTCGACCAGCAGCGCCCAGCCGAAGAACGGCACCATCACGATGCGCAGCGTGGTGAGCGCGTTCGGGAGGTTCCAGTTCGAGGGCGCCTGCTCGGGGGCGGTCACCGCACGACCTCCGCGACCAGGTCGGCGCCGTCCGAGCCCGTCACGACGGCGCTGAGCAGGTCGCCGGCCCGCGCCTCCGCGGGCAGGCCGACCAGGGTCGTCGTACCGTCCACCTCGGGGCCCTG
>DASTGV010000385.1:0-4387 GCA_035718765.1 Nocardioidaceae bacterium | reverse complement strand
ACGGAGCAGGGCGTGCGGCATGCGATCGCCGTCGCCCACGAGCTCGGCCTCGATCCCGCCCGGACCGCGGTGCGCCTCGACTCCGGCGACCTCGGTCAGCAGGCCAGGCTGGCCCGGGGGCTGCTCGACTCCTCCGGGATGTCCGCGGCCCGGATCATGGCCAGCGGCGGCCTGGACGAGTACGAGATCGCCCGCCTGGTCACCGACGGCGCGCCGATCGACACGTACGGCGTCGGGACCAGCGTCGGCGTCTCGGCGGATGCGCCCGGCCTCGACAGCGCCTACAAGCTCGTGGCGTACGACGGGCGGCCGGTGATGAAGCTCTCGGCCGGGAAGGTCACGATGCCGTCGGCCAAGCAGGTCTACCGGAGCCAGGCGGGCTCGCCCGACCTGCTCGCGCTCCGGGACGAGGCCGCGCCCACGGGGACGGAGGCGCTCCTGGTGCCGGTCATGCGCGGAGGCCGGCGGGTCCGTCCTCGCGACGAGATCGCGCTCGCCCGGGAACGGTTCGAGCGCGACCTGGGGCGGTTGCCACCCCAGGCGCGAACGCTCACGGACCCGCGACCACCCGCCGTGATGCGGAGCGACGCACTCCGCACGCTGACCGCCGAGCTCTCCCGCCGGCTGGACCGGCGGGCAGGCAGCACGACCTGACGGTCCAGTCTGCGCGGTCGGGGACCGTCAGGTCGTGCTGACCCCGCGTCACTCCACGCCGCGGGTCGGGAGCTCGGAGATCGCGATCGGGTCGTCGTCGGCGACGTCGGGCGGCTCCGGGGCGAGCACGTCCCCCGGTGCGTGGTGGAAGGTCAGGTCGTCCACCAGGAACGTGAAGTCCCCTTCCTCCGACCA
This sequence comes from Nocardioidaceae bacterium, assembly GCA_035718765.1. GTDB lineage: Bacteria > Actinomycetota > Actinomycetes > Propionibacteriales > Nocardioidaceae > Nocardioides_B. The sequence continues at coordinate 3,538 of DASTGV010000385.1, read as the reverse complement.
GCGTTCGACCACCGCCGCCGCCTCGCTCTCGCTCTCGCACAGCTCGCGGGCGAACAACGCCTCGTGACGGTAGACACGGACCTCGATGCTGGGGGACCCCGTGTCGTAGAGCGTGCTGTCTGCCACTGCCATGACCTCCTGATGTCACTCGTGGTCGTCGACCGCCGTGGGGGCGGTCAGCTGCGGGCGATCGGGATCCTCGCCGCGGGCTTGACCTGCTTCGGCGCGGGCACCCGGACCTCGAGGATGCCGTCGTGGTAGGTGGCCTTGATGTCCTTCTCGGTGGTTCCCTGAGGCAGCCGGAAGCGACGCTCGAGGCTGCCGTAGCGGAACTCCGACCGGTAGCCGTCGGGACGCTCGTCCTCGGAGCGCTCCCTGCGCACGGCCTGCAGGTGCATGATGCCGTCGGACACGCTGATCTCCACGTCCTTGTCGGGGTCGATGCCCGGCAGCTCCGCACGGATGACGCAGGTGTCGCCCTCGACGAACTCCTCGACCCGCATCAGGTTCGACATGCCCTCGAACGCCTTCCCCAGCTGCCCCTCGCTGCTGAGGAAGTCCCGGAACATGTCCCGGAAGGCCTGGTCGAACCAGTCCTCGCTCCACATGGTGTCCACCGGCCACGCCGCTCGGCGCTCACGCTTGATCAGGCTCATCGGTGCTCCTTCTCTCTGTCGTCCGACGGCGGAACCGCCGGAACACGGATCCCCCTGGGTTCGTTCGTGGTGCGCCCCTCACGCCGCGCGCGGATGCGCCTGGAGGAACTCGCGCAGCCGGGTGGTCCTGCCGGGGCCGAGGCGGGCCTCGCGCAGGGCGGCGCTTCGGTCATGACGGGGCGGCCTCGCGGTGCTGGGGCTGCGCGGGCAGGCGCGCCAGCACGTCGGCGTCGAGCTCCTCGTGGGCCGTGCGGGCGGCCGCGACGGCGGCCTCGCGGGACAGGAAGGTCCCGAGCTCGCCGATCGTGCTCATCAGCGGGGCCGGGAACACGACCGTCGAGTTCTTGTCGACGGCGATCTCGACCAGGCTCTGGAGGTTCCGCAGCTGCAGCGCCAGCGGGTGCGCCATCATCACGTCGGAGGCCTCGCCGAGTGCCGCGGCGGCGAGCGACTCGCCCTGGGCGTTGATGATCTTGGCCCGCTTCTCCCGCTCGGCCTCCGCCTGCTTGGCCATCGCGCGCTTCATGGTGTCGGGCAGCTGGATGTCCTTGAGCTCCACGAGGGTGACCTCGACGCCCCACTCGGCGGTGATCACGTCGAGGATCTCCCGGATGTCCACGTTGATCCGCTCGGTCTCCGCCAGGGTCTCGTCCAGCGTGTGCTGGCCGACGACCTTGCGCAGTGTCGTCTGGGCGATCTGGTTGATGGCTGCCTGCACGTTCTCGATCGCCACCACCGACTTCACCGCGTCGACCACCCGGTAGTAGGCGACGGCCGAGACGTCCACGCTGACGTTGTCACGGGTGATGATGCCCTGCGACTGGATCGGCATCGTCACGATGCGCAGCGACACCCGGTGCAGGACGTCGACGAGCGGGATGATGATGCGGAGACCGGGCGCCCGCTGCCCCTTCAGCCGGCCGAACCTGAACAGCACTCCGCGCTCGTACTGCTTCACGACGCGGATCGAGAGAGCCAGCAGCGCCGCCACCACCACCACCGCGACGATGCCGATGACCCAGGAGCTCATGTACGCACCTCCTCGCGGCCCGGAAGCCCCGGTCGGTTCGATCCTCGGCCCGTTCAGCGCCGTCGATGAGGGCCCAAGGTCCCGACCTCACCGGTCGTCGGTCCCGCCCCGGCGAGCGGGGACCAAAGACCCTGTCGACGGTCCCGTCCGGTGCCTAGGTTCCCCGACAGGGGGACGTCCGCCGACGCGTGGCACGGCTGCCCGCGACCAGGGAGCACGCGATGAGCACGCAGGTACCCGACACCACTCCCGACACCAGCACGCAGGTCGTGGAGCAACGGAGCAGGACCACCGAGCCGCTGGACCCGGGGACGCGGCTCGCGCTGTACGAGACGATGGTGCGCTGCCGCGTCTACGAGGCCGCGATCCTGCGCGAGTACCACGCCGACAAGGGTCCGGGCTTCGACATCGGCAAGGGGCTCGTCCCGGGCGAGATGCACCTGTCCGCGGGGCAGGAGCCGGTGGCGGCCGGGGTCTGCGCGCACCTCACCGTCGACGACGCGGTCACCGCCACCCACCGGCCGCACCACTTCGCGGTCGCGCACGGCGTCGACCTGCGGGCGATGACCGCGGAGATCTTCGGGCGCGAGACCGGCCTGGGACGCGGCCGCGGCGGTCACATGCACCTGTTCGACCCGGCCACCCACTTCTCGTGCTCCGGCATCATCGCCGAGGGGTACCCGCCGGCACTGGGGCAGGCCTTCGCCTTCCAGCGCCGGGGCAGCGACCGGGTGGCCGTGGCCGTCACGGGTGAGGGGGCCGCCAACCAGGGCGCCTTCCACGAGTCCCTGAACCTGGCAGCCCGCTGGAAGCTGCCGGTCGTGTTCGTGGTGGAGGACAACGACTGGGGGATCTCCGTCCCCCGGCGGTCCTCCACCGCCGTCGCGTCGAACGCCGTACGCGCCGCCGCCTACGGCATACCGGGCGAGCGGGTCGAGGACAACGACGTGGAGGGCGTCTACGAGGCGGCCGGTCGCGCGGTCTCGCGCGCCCGCTCCGGCCGCGGCCCGTCGCTGCTCGAGGTGCACACGCTGCGCCTGTGGGGCCACTTCGAGGGGGACGCGCAGGCCTACCGGCCGGACCTGGAGGAGCTGCCGGCCCGCGACCCGATCCCGCGCTACGAGCGGGCGCTGCGGGCGGACGGCCTGCTCGACGACGAGACCGTCGAGCGCATCAGGACGGCGGCCGAGGAGCAGGTCGAGGACGCCGTCGACTTCGCGAAGGCCAGTGCCGTGCCCGACCCGGCCACGGCGGCCGACTACGTGTTCACCGAGGAGACGTCATGACCCTCACCGACACCGCCGCCGGCACGGTCCGGCGGCTGACCACCTCCAAGGCGATGGTCGAGGCGCTCGCCCAGGAGATGGAGCGGGACCCGTCCGTGATCTACCTCGGTGAGGACGTGGGCGCCTACGGCGGGATCTTCGGCTCCACCACGGGGCTCCTGGAGCGGTTCGGTCCCGCGCGGGTGATCGACACACCGATCTCGGAGACCGCCTTCATCGGGCTCGGCATCGGCGCGGCGGTCGAGGGCATGCGCCCGGTCGTCGAGCTGATGTTCGCCGACTTCATGGGCGTCTGCCTGGACCAGATCTACAACCACATGGCGAAGATCCACTTCGAGTCCGGCGGCAACGTCCGGGTGCCGATGGTCCTCACGATGGCCGCCGGGGGCGGCTACTCCGACGGCGCCCAGCACTCGCAGTGCCTCTGGGGCACCTTCGCCCACCTGCCCGGCATGAAGGTGGTCGTGCCCAGCACCCCGGCGGACGCCAAGGGGCTGATGACGGCGGCCATCCGCGACGACAACCCGGTCGTGTACGTCTTCCACAAGGGCCTGATGGGGCTGCCC
>DASTGV010000384.1:0-6168 GCA_035718765.1 Nocardioidaceae bacterium | reverse complement strand
CGGAGGTTGCGGCCGGCGAAGTCCCAGTCGGTCTCGACGGCCGGCGGCGACATCCACCAGAAGCGGTACCTGTTGATGATCTCGCCGAACGAGTGCAGCCGGGCCTTGGAGTACAGGCTGAACATGTGGCCGCCGACGATGCTCGGGCGGCGGCACAGGTCGCCGAACGTGACCGCGCGGACGATCGACTCCGGCTCGCAGACCACGTCGTCGTCCATGCACATCATGTACGTCGACCGGCCGGCCTCGAGCGTCTCGAACTGGGACCGCGCATAGCCGCCCGAGCCGCCCATGTTGCCCTGCTCGATGACGCGCAGCTTGCCGCCCAGGGCGTCCTCGGCCCGGCCGAACTCCGCGTCGTCGGTGACCTTCTTGGTGCCCTGCTCGACGACGATGACCTCGTCGAGGATCGCGTGCACGTCGTCGTCGGAGCCGATCTGGGCGAGCAGCCTCGCGCAGAAGTCCGGGCGGTTCATGGTGGTGATGCCGATGGTGACCGAGCCCGAGTCGGCCCGGTCCGCGGGGACGTCGGCGACCCAGGTGGCCTCCTCGAGCACGGCGCCGCTCGGGCCGGCCACGATGTCGAACCAGTACCAGCCGCCGTCCCCGAAGGGCGCCAGCGACAGGTCGAAGCGGAACTCCTCGCGTCCGTCGCCGGTGGTGCCCGCGGAGTCGACCCGCTGCGAGCGGCCGTCGGGCATCGAGCGGTAGACGATCACCGTGGCGTCCGCGCCGGTGAGGGAGACGTGCAGGGCGACCTCGTCGACGATCGTCCACCGGCGCCAGTAGCTGGCCGCGAACCCGTTGAAGTAGGTGCCGAAGGAGATCCGGTGGTTCTCGGGGACGCGGTAGCGGTGCCGCCCGAGCACGGCGTGCGGGTCCGGCTCGATGTCGGCGTTCGGCTCGGTCGGCGGGACCTTGCCGCGCTGCGCGGGCGTGAGCGCCGACTTGTCCACGTCGAGCTGCGGCCGGTCGGGGTCGACGTACAGCGGGAGCACGTCGGTGTCGCGGTCGACGGGCAGGACGACGCGCTGCAGCACCCTCCGCACCGTCTGTGGCGCCGACTGGGACACCGTCTGGGTCTCGCTCACTCGTCCACTCCTCCGCTCTGCAGCGCGGCACCCGTCTCGAAGTGCGGCCGGAGCTTGTTGTCGAACATCGACAGTGCGGAGCCGATGGCCATGTGCATGTCGAGGTACTTGTAGGTTCCCAGCCGGCCGCCGAACAACACCATCGGCTCCTGCTTGGCCAGCTCGCGGTACCTCAGCAGCTTGGCCCGGTCCTCGGCGGTGTTGATCGGGTAGTAGGGCTCGTCGTCCTTCTCGGCGAAGCGGGAGTACTCGTGGACGACCACGGTCTTGCCGGGCAGGTGCGTGCGCTCGGGGTGGAAGTGCTTGAACTCCAGTATCCGGGTGAAGGGCACCTCCTGGTCGTTGTAGTTGACCACGGACGTGCCCTGGAAGTCGTCGACGTCCTTGACCTCGGCCTCGAGGTCGACGGTGCGCCACGAGAGCCGGCCCTCGCTGTGGCCGAAGTACTCGTCGACCGGGCCGGTGTAGACGATCGGGACCTTGCCCTTGTACTCGTCGGCCACGTCGAAGAAGTCGGTGTTCAGCCGGACCTCGATGTTCGGGTGGTCGGCCATCCGCTCCAGCCAGGCGGTGTACCCGTCCTTGGGGAGGCCCTCGTGGGTGTCGTTGAAGTAGCGGTTGTCGAACGTGTAGCGCACCGGGAGCCGGGTGATGATGTCGGCGCTCAGGTCCTTTGGGTCGGTCTGCCACTGCTTGGCGGTGTAGCCCTTCACGAACGCCTCGTAGAGCGGGCGGCCGATCAGGCTGATCGCCTTCTCCTCGAGGTTCGTGGCCTCGGCGGTGTCGAACTCGGCGGCCTGCTCGGTGATCAGGGCCCGCGCCTCGTCGGGCGTGTGCGCCTTGCCGAAGAACTGGTTGATCAGGCCGAGGTTCATCGGGAAGGAGTAGACCTGGCCCTGGTAGCGGGCGAACACCCGGTGCTGGTAGCCCGTGAACTCGGTGAACCGGGTGACGTACTCCCAGACCCGCTCGTTGGAGGTGTGGAACAGGTGCGCGCCGTACTTGTGCACCTCGATCCCGGTCTCGGGCTCCTTCTCGCTGTACGCGTTGCCGCCGAGGTGGTAGCGACGCTCGAGCACCAGGACCTTCAGGCCCAGCTCGTTCGCACAGCGTTCGGCGATCGTCAGCCCGAAGAAACCGGATCCGACGATGACGAGGTCAGCGTTCAACACATAACTCCTGGTAGGGGAAGCGACCGGCAGTCTAACGGGGGCAGGCCGCGAGCCCGGCATTCGCGCGACGTCAGCCTGGTCACGTCGGGCGGGCCCCGCGGTTGGCGATCAGGGCCCGGTAGGCGCGCTTGCGCAGCGACTCCGGGACCAGACGGTACCCGCCGCGCACCGCGACATTGCGGACGTACTGGCGACGCGTGGTGATGCCGAGCTCGCGGAACCGGCGCTGGACGGCGAGCTCGGAGCGGAGCAGGTCGCGACCGCCGCGGCGCGCGTAGGCCCCGGCGCCGACCCGGTAGCAGACCAGCGGCTCGGCGAGGTTCGCCGGCCGGGCGCCCGCGTCGACCATTCGGGCGAACAGCAGGTAGTCCTCCATCAGCGCCATGTCGGTGTAGCCGCCGGCCGCCTGGACGGCGCTGCGCCGGTAGACCACGGTCGGGTGGTTGAACGGGTCGCGGAAGCGGAGCACCCGGCGGATCTCGGCGGGGTCGGTCGGCGGGGTACGCCGGCCCACGATCTCGTCCACCGAGGAGCCGAACTCGAGCAGCCCGCTGCCCACGATGTCCGCGCCGGCCTCCACGACCGGCACCTGCTTCTCGAACCGGGTGGGCAGGCTGACGTCGTCGGCGTCCATCCGGGCCACGATCTCGTGCTTGCAGACGGCCAGCCCGCGGTCCAGGGCGGGCCCGAGGCCGAGGTTCTCCTCGATGACCACGTGGTCCACGGGGACGGGGCTGTCCTCGGCGAGCGCGGCGATGGTCGCGGCGAGCTCGTCGGGCACCGGCCCGTCCTGGACGAGCACCACCTGGTCGGGGCGACGGGTCTGCTCCTGCACGCTGGAGGCGAACGCGTCCCGCAGGAAGCCGGGGTCGTCGCCGCCGTACACCGCGAGGAGCAGGGAGAACGGCTCGGGCTCGCCCGGCGGGGCCTCGGCGGGCTCCCCCTCGTGCGGCGACCAGCCGGCCTCGGCGAGCACCACGCCGTTGGAGCGGGGCCGGCTGCGCAGCCCGGCGACCAGCCCTCGCCCGAGGCCGCGAGCCAGGGTGGCACGGTCCGTGGAGCGCGCGAACGTGCGCGCCCAGCGCCGGCCCGTCGACCCGCCGTACACCGCCTTCTCGAGCGGGCTCAGCCCCTGGCTGCGGGTGAACAGCCACACCTTGTTGCGGACCTCGTAGAAGAACCGCTCGCCGGGGTCGGCGTCCGTGGAGCCGAACACCTTGGTCTTGTGCACCACGACGCTGGCGGGCACGGACAGCCCGACGCCGCCCCTGATCAGCCGGGTGGAGTACTCGAAGTCGTCGTTCCACAGGAAGTAGTCGGCGACCGGGAGGCCCCGCTCCCGCACCCGGGTCACGTCGCACATGATCGACACGAACGAGGCCGACCGGATCGGCACGCAGCCGACGGCGCGTGCGGCGGCCCGTTCCGCCGGCCGGGCGCCGGGCTTGGGGCGGGGGGTGTTCATGGGATGGTCGCGGCCGTCGGTCCAGACCACCCGGCTCGCGAGGACGGCGGGACGCTCGCCGCGGCCCCCGCCGTAGGCCGCCCACGCGGCCACCAGCTGCTCGGCCGCGGTGCCGGTCGGGACGGTGTCGTCGTCGAGCAGCCAGACCAGGTCCGGGTCGAGGGTCAGCGCCCGCTCCACCCCGGCCGCGAAGCCGCCGGCGCCACCGGTGTTGCGGGTCAGGTGGACGAGCTCGAGGTCGGCGTGCTCGCGCTCGAGGAGCAGGTCGGTGCCGTCGGTCGACGCGTTGTCGACCACGACGATCGCCGCCGGCGGGTGGGTCTGCGACCGCAGCGCCGCGAGCGACTCCTGGAGGAGCTCCCGGCGGTTCCACGTCACGACGACGGCGACGACCCGGGCACTCACAGGGCGCACCCTACCGACCGCCCGCGGAGCCGGACGCACCCCTCAGCCTGGATCAGCAGGCGCTCGACAGGTCGGTGGCCGCGTTGGCGGCGTACCCGTCGTGCAGGTTGCCGATCGAGCCGCCCACGGTCGACTGGCGGCTGCGCGAGTAGCCCTTCTTGGCCTTGGCCTTCGTCGTCCCCGCCGCCGGCGCCGTCTTCCCGGCGCCGGCCTTGGCGCCGTTCTCGGAGCGGTCGATCGCGGCCGACACCATCGACTGGATCTTCGCCACGTCAGGCCGCCCGGTGTTGATCACCGGCGGCACGAAGGAGACGGTGGCCAGCGGCTGGGACCGGGCCTTCATGGCCAGCTCCGCGAACTTCCCGAGCTCGGAGGCCGGCAGGTCGGTGGTGACCAGCTGCTCGCTGGCCTTGGCGATCTTCTCGAAGTTCGCGATCACCGTCTGCGGGGAGAGCTGCTGGAGCATGGCGTTCATGACGCACTTCTGCCGCGCCATCCGTGAGTAGTCGTCGGCGCTCTCCCGCGACCGCGCGAACCACAGGGTCTGGAAGCCGTTGAGCCGCTGGACGCCCGGCTCGATGTAGCCGGTGACCGGGCCGCCGACCCCGCCGATCGGGATCCGGTCGCGGACGTTGAGCTTGAGGCCGCCCACGGCCTGGACCATGCTCCGGAAGCCCTGGAGGTTGACCATCGCGTAGTAGTTGATCGACAGCCCGGTGATGCCCTCCACCCCTTCGACGGTGGCCTCGACGCCGGGGTTCGGGTAGTCCTTGAACAGGGACTTGTGGTCCTGGGCCCAGGTGGAGAGCGAGTTCAGCTCGCAGGTGCCGCAGTCGTACCCGTCCGGGAACTGCTCCTCCATGATCGAGCCCTTGGGGAACGGGAAGTTCATCATGTTGCGCGGCAGGCCGAACAGGATCGCCTTGCCGGTGTCGGCGTCGATGCTGGCCACCGTGATGCTGTCCGGGCGGAGGCCCCAGCGGTCCGCGCCCGAGTCGCCGCCGAGCAGCAGCACGTTGTAGCGCCCGTGGTGCGCCGCGGTCGCCGTACCGTCGCCGAACATCGCGGAGATGAAGCCCTTCTGCACCGCGACGACGTGCGAGGCGAACAGCAGGGACCCGGCCACCGAGAAGCAGAGCACCCCGTTGAGGCCGACCATCGCGAGCCGCTGCTTCTGCAGCAGCTCGAGGGGCTGGCCGAGCCGCCAGGCGTCGATGAAGAGCACGGCCCAGCCGACGGCCAGCGCGCACAGCAGCAGCCGGACGAAGCCGAGCACGACCGTGTTGCTGGCCAGCCAGAACACGAAGCCGTGCCAGACCAGGCCGAGGAGCACGACGGCGGCCAGGCCGCCGACGACGCACAGCCAGACGCGCAGGGCGATCCGGCCGACCTCGCGGCGGCCGGCCACCAGCTGCGCGGAGCCGGGCAGGAACAGGGTCATCAGGAGGAGGGTGATCGCCCGACGGAACCGGACACGGGCCAGCGCGGTCTGCTGCGCGGAGCCTGCGATCCGGTCGCGCGCGTCGGGAGCGCCCAACCCGGGGGAAGAGACGGGTGGCATGTCGGGGCCTTTCCTGGTGGCGACGGTCCAGTATCACCAGTCACACCCGTCACTCCGGTTCCGGCACGCCGTGACCTACCGGGTCATACCACCGCGGCGCCCGTCGCGGTCCGGTTCGGCTCTCCGGGGTACCGTCTCGGCCATGGCAGACGCTCCCAGGCGCGACCCCGGCGCGGACGAGCCCGGCTACGACTGGCTCTACGGCACCCGGCGCAAGGGCGTCGGCGGCTCCGGCGCCCCGGCCGGCGCGGACGACGCCACCCAGGTGCAGCGTCAGCAGCCGCGATCGGGTCCCAGCGACCCCGAGCCGACCCGGATGCTCCCGACCGTCGACCGGCCCGGTCGCTCGCGGTCCGGCGGCCCCTACGAGACGCCGCCCCCGGCCCGCCCCCGCGCTGGCAGCGGTGGCAGCGGTGGTCGCGGCGGCTCCGGCGGGGACGGCGGGGACGGCGGGCGCGGTCGACGCCCCGTGGC
>DASTGV010000383.1:0-5075 GCA_035718765.1 Nocardioidaceae bacterium | reverse complement strand
GGCGGCGGCCGTCGGCTCGGCGTCCACCGGCTCGGGGGCGACCAGCTCGGCCGCGACCTCCGCGAACGCCACCGCCCGGGCGTGCTCGGTGGCCGTGAACGGAGCGGTACGGCGGAGCACCACCCGGTGCGGGCCGACCGAGACCGACAGCGTGTCCTGGACGGCGGAGAGGTCCCCGTCGAAGGCCGAGGCCGGGGTCGCGTCGAGCATGCGGCCGAGCACCTCGGCGAGGGTCCGCGGGTCGTGGGCGAGGCGGCGCAGGCCGTGGAGGTACTGGATCGGTCCGTCCACGAGCGCGTGCTCGGTGCAGCCGGCGACGGTCACCTGCGCCCCGCCGGCCTCCTCGATCAGCGCGGCGACGTCGCCGAGCCCCCACGTGTCGGGGGCGCGCAGCACCAGCTCGTCGGTGACGCCCTCGACGCCCGGGAAGATCTGCAGGCCGAGGATGTTCACGCCCTGCTCGCCGCAGTGCCGGGCGAGGGTCGCCAGCGACCCGGGGCGGTCGGACAGGGTGGTGCGAGCGCGGAACAGCACGTCGGTCTCCTCGCTGGGGCGATCTCGGTCCGGACCAGCGTCCACCGCCGAGGTTCCGCCCGTGCTGCCGTGGTGTTGCGGGTGTGAAAACTTCTCAGCCTGGATCAGGCGGCGTCCGGGTCCATCCACATGACCTCCCAGGCGTGGCCGTCGAGGTCGTGGAAGGACCGGCCGTACATGAAGCCCTCGTCCGACGGCGCGGCGGCCGCCGTACCCCCGAGCAGCAGGGCCTGGTCGACGAGAGCGTCGACCTCCTCGCGGCTGTCGGCCGAGACCGCCAGGATCGCCTCCGTCGTGCTGGCGTCGGCGACGTCCTTCGGGGTGAAGGTGGCGAAGAACGGCCGCACCAGCAGCATCACGCAGGCATGCTCGCTGAGCACCATGCAGGTCGCGTTCTCGTCGCTGAACCGCTGGTTGAACTCGAAGCCGAGACGGGTGAAGAAGTCGACGGAGGCGGCAAGGTCCGCGACCGGGAGGTTCACGAAGATCATCCGCGACATGGGCGCGCTCCTGCCTGGTTCGTGGGTGTCGACAGGGCAGACCGCCGGCGCCCGCGAAACTCATCGGTGCAGGGCGACGTGCGCGCACCGAGGCCGCCGCACGTAGCGAGGCTCCCCACGGTGGTGCACCGTGGGGAGCCTCGGCTGTCCTGCATTCCCCTGGTCGTCAGGGGGTGGGGTGGCTCAGTGGCCGTGCCCGTGGCCGTGGCCGGCGCCCGCGGGGGCGTCGTCCTCCTCCTCGGGCTTCTCGACGACGAGCGTCTCCGTGGTGAGCAGCATGCCGGCGATCGAGGCCGCGTTGACCAGCGCCGAGCGGGTCACCTTGACCGGGTCGAGGACGCCCTGGGCGACCAGGTCGCCGTACTCGCCGGTGGCCGCGTTGTAGCCCTCGCCGAGCTTGCCCTCGCGGACCTTGGAGACGACCACGTAGCCGTTGTCGCCGCCGTTCTCGGCGATCCAGCGCAGCGGCTCGTCCGCCGACTTGGCGACGATGCGCACACCGGTGGCCTCGTCACCGGTGAGGCCGAGGCCGTCCTGGAGCACGCTCACCGCGTGCACGAGGGCGGACCCGCCGCCGGCGATGATGCCCTCCTCGATCGCGGCGCGCGTCGCGGAGACGGCGTCCTCGATGCGGTGCTTCTTCTCCTTGAGCTCGACCTCGGTGGCGGCGCCGACCTTGACGACGCACACGCCGCCGGCCAGCTTCGCGAGCCGCTCCTGGAGCTTCTCGCGGTCCCAGTCGGAGTCGGTCTTCTCGATCTCGGCCTTGATCTGGTTGACGCGGCCGGCCACCTGGTCGGCGTCGCCGGCGCCCTCGACGATCGTGGTGTTGTCCTTGGTGATCGTCACGCGGCGGGCCTGGCCGAGCACCTCGAGCCCGACCTGGTCGAGCTTGAGGCCGACCTCCGGGGAGACGACCTGGCCGCCGGTCAGGGTCGCGATGTCCTGCAGCATCGCCTTGCGGCGGTCGCCGAAGGCCGGGGCCTTCACGGCGGCGGCGTTGAAGGTGCCGCGGATCTTGTTCACGACCAGCGTGGACAGCGCCTCGCCCTCGACGTCCTCGGCCAGGATGAACAGCGGCTTGCCGGCCTGGATGACCTTCTCCAGCAGCGGGAGCAGGTCGGAGATCGCGCTGATCTTGCCCTGGTGGATGAGGATGTACGGGTCGTCGAGGACGGCCTCCATGCGCTCCGCGTCGGTCACGAAGTACGGCGAGATGTAGCCCTTGTCGAACTGCATGCCCTCGGTGAACTCGAGCTCGGTGCCCATGGTGTTGGACTCCTCGACGGTGATCACACCGTCCTTGCCCACCTTGTCGAACGCCTCGGCGAGCAGCTCGCCGATGTGCGAGTCGCGCGAGGACACGGTCGCGACGGCGGCCATGTCGGCCTTGTCGTCCACGTCACGGGCGGCGTCGCGCAGCGCGTCGCCGACGGCCTCGACGGCCTTGTCCATGCCGCGCTTGAGGCTCATCGGGTTCGCGCCGGCGGCGACGGCCCGCAGGCCCTCGTGCACCATCGCCTGCGCGAGCACGGTCGCGGTCGTCGTACCGTCACCTGCGACGTCGTTGGTCTTGGTGGCGACCTCCTTGGCGAGCTGCGCGCCGAGGTTCTCGAACGGGTCGTCGACCTCGACCTCGCGGGCCACCGTCACACCGTCGTTGGTGATGGTCGGCGCACCCCACTTCTTGTCGAGGACGACGTAGCGGCCCTTGGGGCCGAGCGTCACCTTGACGGCGTTGGCGAGGGCGTCCACGCCACGCTCGAGGGAACGGCGGGCGTTCTCGTCGAACTCCAGAATCTTCGGCATCTCGTTGATGCACCTTCCTGATGGGTCTCGGTTCCTGCGAAAGACACACGCCCCAGGGGCCCGAACGGGTCAGGCCGCCCGGGGCGGTGCCGGATGCTGCGGGTGCTGCGTCAGGAGATGACGGCGAGCACGTCGCGCGCGGAGAGGATGAGGTACTCCTCGCCGGAGTACTTGACCTCGGTGCCGCCGTACTTGCTGTAGATGACCTTGTCGCCGACGTTCACGTCGAGCGGCACACGGTTTCCGTTGTCGTCGATGCGACCCGGGCCGATGCTCAGGACCTCGCCCTCCTGGGGCTTCTCCTTCGCGGTGTCCGGGATGACCAGGCCGGACGCCGTGGTCTGCTCCGCGTCGAGGGGCTTGACGACGATGCGGTCCTCGAGAGGCTTGATGTTGACCGACACGATGTCGACCTCCACTTTCGAAGTTGTCGAGTGGGTGTTGCACGGTTCGGGTGACCGCTTCGTCGTGCGCCGTCGCGGGGGTCGCACGGTCCACGGTCGCTGGCACACTCACAGTGAGAGTGCCAACGGCGAATCTAGCACTCGGTCCCCGTGAGTGCCAGCAGGGTCCCCCGCCTGCCAGGATGGCGCGCGTGGACCTCGAGGCGTTCCGCTGGCTGCTCACCGAGCCGGGCCGGCAGCTGCTGACCCGGGCCACCCACCTGTACGTCGACCACGGCGGCGACCCGGTGCGGACGGCGACCGCCCTGCGCGCGGACGCCACCGTCACCCCCGAGCACGCCGCGGCCGCGCTGACCCAGGTCGACCTGCGGGCGCGGGCGGTGCCGAAGCTGGGTGAGGACGCCACCCGGATGTACTTCACCCCCGACGGCCTCGAGCAGGCCACCCGGGCCCGGGTGGCCGCGCACCGCGCCGCGCGGGTCGCGCTCGTCGGCCCGTCGAGCGTGCTGGACCTGGGCTGCGGCATCGGCGGCGACCTGGTGGCCATGGCCCGGGCCGGGCTGACCGTCGCCGGCGTGGACCGCGACGAGCTCCGGGTCGAGGTGGCCCGCGCGAACCTCGCCGCGCTCTCCCTCGGCGGCGCGGTGCAGGTCGCGGAGGCGCAGGACGTGGACGTGTCGCCCTTCGGGGTGGTGTTCGCCGACCCCGCCCGTCGTACGGCTCGGGGGCGGGTGTTCGACGTCGAGGGCTGGTCGCCGTCGTGGGACTTCGTGACCGGCCTGCTGGCCCGGCCGTCGGTGGTGAAGGTGGCCCCGGGGATCCCGCACGAGCAGCTCCCCGTCGACGTCGAGGCCGAGTGGGTCTCCGACGACGGCGAGGTCAAGGAGGCGGCGCTGTGGTCGCCGCAGCTCGCGTCCGCGCGCCGCCGGGCCACGGTGATCCGGGGCGGCGGCCTGGCGTCGCTGACCGACGAGGACGACCCCGGCGCCGAGGTGCGCCCGGTCGGCCGGTGCCTCTACGAGCCCGACGGCGCGGTGATCCGGGCCGGCCTGGTGACCGCCGTCGCCGCGGGGGTGAACGGCGGCCTGGTCGACGAGCACATCGCCTACGTCACCAGCGACGAGGCGTTCCGCACCCCGTTCGCCCGCTCCTACGAGGTGCTCGAGGAGCTGCCGTACAAGGAGAAGCACCTCAAGGCCGCACTGCGCGCCCGCGGCGTCGGCCGGCTCACCATCAAGAAGCGCGGCGTCGACGTCGTCCCCGACGACCTCCGCAAGCGGCTGTCCCTGCACGGCGAGCAGGACGCCACGATCGTGCTGACCCGGGTGTCCGGCAAGGGCACGTGCCTGCTGGTCCGACCCTTCTAGCCGCCGACCCGTCACCTGGAAGGCAGTCTCAGCGGCGTGTCGCACAGGAGGTGACGGGTCGATATCGGCTGGCGCCGTCCGTCGGGCGTCGCGACACTGGGCCGATGGTCTCCCTCTCCCAGCTGCTGGCGTTCGGGCTGGCCGCGCTCGTGCTGATCGCGATCCCGGGACCGAGCGTGGTGTTCGTCGTCGGCCGCGCGCTGGCCTACGGCCGCGGCGTCGCGCTGGCCACCGTGCTCGGCAACTCCCTGGGCCTGCTGGTCGTGCTCGCCCTCGTCGCGGTCGGCCTGGGCGTGGTCGTGCAGGAGTCGATCGCGGTGTTCACGGTGCTCAAGCTGCTCGGCGCGGCGTACCTCGTCTACCTCGGCGTGCACGCGGTCCGGCACCGGCACGCGTTCACCGTCGCCGACCGCCGTACGACGGACGTGGTGCTGTCGCGCCGTCGGGCCGTGCGGCAGGGC
>DASTGV010000382.1:0-3810 GCA_035718765.1 Nocardioidaceae bacterium | reverse complement strand
CGGTGATGCGCGACTGTCCCCGGGAGACGACCGGCGGCACCACCGCCACTCACGCGGTCAGCAGCGTGCAGGCCGGCGACGAGTCCTGGGCCGTGGTCACGACGTACGAGACCGAGGGGCGCCCGAGCCTCGGGCTGCAGGTCACGACGGCGACCCGGGCCGGTGCGGCGCTCCTGCTGACCACGCAGTCCAACGAGGGCGACGCCGGGGCCGCGCAGGCGCAGCTGGACCGGCAGCTGGACGACGTGCGCGCGCTGCTGCGCCTGCTGCCCTCGGACCCGGACAGTCCCGGCGCGCGCGTGCTGACCCACGACGGGTACGGCTCGCTGCGGCTGGGCATGAGCCGCGAGGAGGCGTCGGCGACCGGCGACCTCGAGGTCACCGGATCCGGGGGCGGCGCGTGTGCCGGCTTCACGCTCACCGACCACCCGGCCCGCAAGAACCAGGTCGACGGGTTCGTGTCGAGGCGGCACGGGCTCGTGGCGGTCTTCGCGCGGCCCGACATGGCGACCTTGGAGGGGACGAGGCTCGGGGACACCCGGCAGCAGGTGCGCGGCGCCTACGGCGGGACCGTGACGAGCGACCCCTTCGTGACGGTGCCGCTGTCGGACGGGACGAGCTACGTCTTCGGGTTCGACCGCGACCGGCTGGTCTCGATCGTGCTCCAGCTGGACGGCCAGGACTGCTACCAGTGAAAGCGCGAGGGCCCCGGACGTGATGTCCGGGGCCCTCGCGGTCGTGCTCAGAGGTCCTGCAGGATGTCCCGCATCAGCTGGGCGGTCTCGGACGGGGTCTTGCCGACCTTCACGCCGACGGCCTCGAGGGCCTCCTTCTTGGCCTGGGCGGTGCCGGACGAGCCGGACACGATCGCGCCGGCATGACCCATGGTCTTGCCCTCCGGGGCCGTGAAGCCCGCGACGTACCCGACGACCGGCTTCGTCACGTTGTCCTTGATGTACGCCGCCGCGCGCTCCTCCGCGTCGCCACCGATCTCGCCGATCATCACGATCGCGTCGGTGTCCGGGTCGTCCTGGAACGCCTGGAGGCAGTCGATGTGCGTGGTGCCGATGATCGGGTCGCCACCGATGCCGACGGCCGAGGAGAAGCCGAAGTCCCGCAGCTCGTACATCATCTGGTAGGTCAGCGTGCCCGACTTGGACACCAGGCCGACGCGGCCGGCCTTGGTGATGTCGGCGGGGATGATGCCGGCGTTGGACTTGCCTGGGCTGATCAGGCCCGGGCAGTTGGGGCCGATGATCCGGGTGGTGCCCTTGGCCTGCGCGTAGGAGAAGAAGTCCGCGGTGTCGTGCACCGGGACGCCCTCGGTGATCACCACGACGAGCGGCATGGCGGCGTCGACCGCCTCGACGACCGCGCCCTTGGTGCCGGCCGGCGGGACGAACACGACCGACACGTCGGCACCGGTCTGCTCCATCGCCTCCTTGACGGAGCCGAACACCGGGACGGACGTGCCGTCGAAGTCGATGCTCTGGCCGGCCTTCTTCGGGTTCACGCCGCCGACGATGTTCGTCCCGGAGGCGATCATCCGGCGGGTGTGCTTCTGGCCCTCGGAGCCCGTCATGCCCTGCACGACGACCTTGCTGTTCTCGTTGAGGAAGATAGACATGGTTCAGCCCCTCACTTGCTCGCCAGCTCGGCGGCGCGGTCGGCCGCACCGTCCATGGTGTCCACCATCGTCACGAGCGGGTGGTTGGCGTCGTTCAGGATCCGGCGCCCCTCCTCGACGTTGTTGCCGTCGAGGCGTACGACGAGCGGCTTGTTCGCCTCGTCGCCGAGCAGCTCCAGGGCGTGCACGATGCCGTTCGCGAC
The DNA here is from genome assembly GCA_035718765.1 of Nocardioidaceae bacterium. Taxonomy (GTDB): domain Bacteria; phylum Actinomycetota; class Actinomycetes; order Propionibacteriales; family Nocardioidaceae; genus Nocardioides_B. The sequence goes on along the minus strand of DASTGV010000382.1, from coordinate 1,980 downwards.
CGCGTCGCACGCCGTGATCCCGCCGAAGACGTTCACGAAGACGCTCTTGACCTGCGGGTCACCCAGGATGATGTGCAGGCCGTTGGCCATCACCTCGGCGGACGCACCGCCGCCGATGTCGAGGAAGTTCGCGGGCTTGACGTTGCTGTGCTTCTCGCCCGCGTAGGCCACCACGTCGAGCGTGGACATGACCAGGCCGGCGCCGTTGCCGATGATGCCGACCTCGCCGTCGAGCTTGACGTAGTTGAGGCCCTTCTCCTTGGCCTGCGCCTCGAGCGGGTCCGCGGACGCCTTGTCCTCGAACGCGGCGTGGTCCGCGTGCCGGAAGTCGGCGTTCTCGTCGAGGGTCACCTTGCCGTCGAGGGCCTCGAGGTGGCCGTCGCCGAGACGGACCAGCGGGTTCACCTCGACGAGCGAGGCGTCCTCCTCGATGAAGACCTTCCAGAGCTTCTTGATGACGTCCTTGGCCTCGTCGGCGACCTCGGCCGGGAAGCCGGTCGCGGCGACGATCTCGGCGGCCTTCGCGTCGTCGACGCCGACCTGCGGGTCGACGGAGACGCGGGCGATGGCGTCGGGGTTGGTGTGCGCGACCTCCTCGATCTCGACACCACCCTCGACGCTCGCGATGCAGAGGTAGTCGCGGTTGGCCCGGTCGACCAGGAAGGAGAAGTAGTACTCGTCCGCGATGTCGGCGGTCGGGGCGACCAGGACCCGGTGGACGGTGTGGCCCTTGATGTCCATGCCGAGGATCGCGCGCGCCTTCTCGACGGCCTCGTCGGGGTTCTCGGCGAGCTTGACGCCGCCGGCCTTGCCGCGACCACCGGTCTTCACCTGCGCCTTGACGACCACCCGGCCGCCGTTCTGCTCCGCGGCGGCAGCCGCGTCCTCCGCCTTCTCCACGACGGTGCCGAGGTTCACCGGCACGTCGTGCTTGGCGAAGAGCTCCTTCGCTTGGTACTCCATCAGGTCCACGGGTACGACCGTCCTCTTCCGGGTCTGTACGGCCTCAGGGCACGGTCGGCCCGAGGCGGGTCACGCCTGACATTAGCCCCGTGAGCCGGGTCACGACACCGGGGGTTCCGTACCCTTCGTCACATGCCGGACGCCCTCACCAGCCGCCGAGTCCGCTCCGACACGGTGACCCTCGCGGTCCGCGAGCACAGCCCCGCCGGACCCGGTCGCCCGACCGTCGTGCTGGTGCACGGCTACCCGGACCAGCAGGACACCTGGGACACGCTCGTCGCGCGGCTGCCGCTCGACGCCTGGCACGTGGTGACGTACGACGTGCGGGGTGCCGGCGCCTCGGACGCACCGCGACGGACCACCGGCTACCGGACCGAACGGCTGGTCGACGACCTGGTCGCCGTGCTCGACGCGGTGCTCCCGAAGGGCGAGCGGGCCCACCTCGTGGGCCACGACTGGGGCTCGGCCCAGCTCTGGGACGCCGTCGCGACCGAGGACACCGACCCGCGGCTCCACGGCCGGATCGCCTCGTTCACCTCGCTCAGCGGCCCGTCCCTCGACCACGCCGCCTGGCTGTTCGCCCACGCCCGTGGCCGCAGGCGCGCACTGCTGAGGCAGCTGGCGCACTCGTGGTACATGGCGTACTTCTGCCTGCCCGTGCTCCCCGACCTCGTGTGGCGGCTGCTGCACGGCCCGCTCGGCCGGGCCGGCGAGGCGCAGGAGGGGCTCCCCCGTGGCCACTGGGGCCAGGAGTTGGCCCGCAACGCCGTGCACGGGCTCGGGATCTACCGTGCGAACGTGTTCCGCCGGAGCCGCCGCCGGGCCGTGCTGCACACCGACGTACCCGTCCTCGTCGTCCACCAGGAGCGCGACCGCTTCCTCACCGACGTGTTCCTGCAGGACCTCGACCGGGCCTGCCCGGACCTGCGGGTCGAGCGGCTCGACGCCGGCCACTGGGGCATCGTCACGCACGCCGACGAGGTCGCCGCGCTCGTCCAGCAGCACGTCGGCGCCCAC